>NZ_JAFGYZ010000008.1:0-269415 GCF_017491585.1 Pseudomonas sp. 58(2021) | reverse complement strand
GGCCGTAATGGTGGAACCAGGCGAAGGCCAACAGGTGCGCCAGGACGATCGCCACGAACAGCACGCCAAACAGGCGGCCGAACAGCGTGTCGAAGCGCGCCCGCATCAGCCGATGTCCCGTGCGTCGAACAGGTAACCTTCACCGCGTACGGTCTTGATCAGTTGGGGGGCTTTCGGGTCGTCGCCGAGTTTTTGCCGCAGGCGCGAGACCAGCAGGTCGATGCTGCGGTCGAAGGCTTCGATCGAACGGCCACGGGCGGCGTCCAGCAGTTGTTCGCGGCTGAGCACCCGGCGCGGACGTTCGATGAACACCCAGAGCAGGCGGAATTCGGCGTTGGACAGCGGCACCACCAGACCATCGTCGGCGATCAACTGGCGCAGGACGCTGTTCAGGCGCCAGTTGTCGAAGCGAATGTTCGCACGCTGTTCGGTGCGGTCGTCGCGCACCCGACGCAGGATCGTCTGGATCCGCGCCACCAGCTCGCGGGGTTCGAACGGTTTGGCCATATAGTCATCGGCGCCGAGTTCCAGGCCGATGATGCGGTCGGTCGGTTCGCAGCGCGCAGTGAGCATCAGGATCGGGATGTCAGACTCTGCGCGCAGCCAGCGGCACAGCGACAGGCCGTCTTCGCCGGGCAGCATCAGGTCGAGTACCACCACGTCGAAATGTTCGGCCTGCATCGCCTGGCGCATGGCTGCGCCGTCGGTGACGCCGCTGGCGTGAATGTTGAAACGCGCCAGGTAGTCGATCATCAGTTCGCGGATCGGCACGTCATCGTCGACGATCAGGGCCCGGATGCTCCAGCGCTTGTCGTCTTTCTGCTCTTCATTCACGGAGGCTTGGGAATTGTGCATGAGGCTGTTCATCTGCCAGTAGGCCGCCAACCACAAAGATAGGCTGCGAGGTTGTGGTTTCAGCATAGGCGTCCGGCCGTGAGGCGGGAAGGGCTGCTGTAAGGACATGTTGCGGCTGGCGAGGCTAGCGCGGACGCATGTTGTCGGCGTGTCGGTTGTGTATCGGCTTCGACACAATACCCGGCAAGGCTATGCTGATCACGTCCGGCGCGACGATTTACCGATCATCGGGTGCCGCGCCGCCGCCGGTTCCGCTACAATGCGCGCCGATTTCGACTTGCCTGAGAGCCCATCCATGTCCGCCTGCCAGACTCCTATCATCGTCGCCCTGGATTTCCCCACCCGTGACGCCGCACTGAAGCTGGCCGACCAGTTGGACCCGAAACTGTGCCGGGTCAAAGTGGGCAAGGAACTGTTCACCAGCTGTGCCTCGGAAATCGTCGGCACCCTGCGTGACAAGGGTTTTGAAGTGTTTCTCGACCTGAAATTCCACGACATTCCCAACACTACCGCGATGGCGGTCAAGGCCGCTGCCGAGATGGGGGTGTGGATGGTCAACGTTCACTGCTCCGGCGGCCTGCGCATGATGGCGGCCTGCCGTGAAGAGCTGGACAAGCGCAGCGGCCCGCAACCCCTGCTGATCGGCGTGACCGTGCTGACCAGCATGGAGCGTGAGGATCTGGCGGGTATCGGTCTGGACATCGAGCCGCAGGAGCAGGTGCTGCGTCTGGCGGCACTGGCCGAGAAGGCCGGGATGGACGGTTTGGTGTGCTCGGCGCTGGAAGCCACCGCGCTGAAAACCGCGCACCCGTCGCTGCAACTGGTGACCCCGGGGATTCGTCCGGCCGGCAGCGCCCAGGACGACCAGCGTCGCATCCTGACCCCGCGTCAGGCGCTGGATGCCGGTTCCGACTATCTGGTGATCGGCCGTCCGATCAGCCAGGCAGCGGATCCGGCCAAGGCGCTGGCCTCGGTGGTTGCCGAACTGGCCTGAGCGAACAGCTGAAGCATCAAGGAAGGGAGCCCGATGGCTCCCTTCCTTGTTTTCAGACTTTCAATACCAGCTTGCCGAAGTTCTCTCCGCTGAACAGTTTGCCCAGCGTCTCCGGGAACGTTTCCAGGCCTTCGACGATGTCTTCCTTGCTCTTGAGTTGACCCTTGGCCATCCAGCCGGCCATTTCCTGGGCGGCGCTGGCGTACTGCGCGGCGTAATCCATCACCACGAAACCTTCCATCCGCGCGCGGTTGACCAGCAGCGACAGGTAGTTGGCCGGGCCTTTGACCGCTTCCTTGTTGTTGTACTGGCTGATCGCGCCGCAGATCACCACGCGTGCTTTCAGGTTGATACGGCTGAGTACGGCGTCGAGGATGTCGCCGCCGACGTTGTCGAAATACACGTCCACGCCTTTCGGGCATTCGCGCTTGAGTCCGGCGAGTACGTCTTCGCTCTTGTAGTCGATGGCGCCGTCAAAACCCAGTTCATCGATCAGGAACTTGCACTTGTCTGCGCCGCCGGCGATGCCGATCACCCGGCAACCTTTGATCTTGGCAATCTGCCCGGCAATGCTGCCGACCGCGCCCGCAGCGCCGGACAACACCACGGTGTCGCCGGCCTTCGGTGCGCCGACATCGAGCAGGGCGAAGTAGGCGGTCATGCCGGTCATGCCCAGTGCGGACAGATAAACCGGCAGCGGTGCCAGTTTCGGATCGACCTTGTAGAAACCTCTCGGCTCACCGAGGAAATAATCCTGCACGCCCAGGGCACCGTTGACGTAGTCCCCGACCGCGAACCCCGGGTTGTTCGACGCGATGACTTTGCCTACGCCCAGCGCGCGCATGACTTCGCCCAGACCCACCGGCGGGATGTAGGATTTGCCTTCGTTCATCCAGCCGCGCATGGCCGGGTCGAGGGACAGGTATTCGTTCTTGACCAGAATCTGCCCCGCCGCCGGTTCGCCGACCGGTACTTCCTGATAGGTGAAGGTCTCGCGGGTGGCGGCGCCCACCGGGCGTTTGGCGAGCAGGAACTGGCGATTGGTCTGGTTGGTCATGACAGGCACTCGAATTGAATGAAGCCTTGTTGATAGACCTTCATGGGCGATGCCGCAAGGTTGGCTCGCGAGGCGAATGCAGGTTGATCCAGTACGGTGATAGTCCCCGGCGGGGTTTCATCACTGCGATTCATGAAAGGCTAACCGGCCTTTTGATAGTGCTGACGTCACTCAGCCCCCTGTGGCTATGCTGCCTTCATCAATTCCCCCGCATTCGAGGACATAACAATGAGCATGACGTTTTCCGGTCAGGTAGCCGTCGTCACCGGCGCGGCCAACGGCATCGGCCGCGCGACGGCCCAGGCATTCGCTGCCGAAGGTCTGAAAGTGGTGGTGGCCGATCTGGATGCGGCCGGGGGCGAGGGCACCGTGGCGCTGATTCGTGCAGCCGGAGGGGAAGCGACCTTCGTGCGCTGCAACGTGACCGTCGAGAGCGAAGTGAAAAATCTGATGGACGAGGTGATCAAGACCTACGGCCGTCTCGACTATGCCTTCAACAACGCCGGCATCGAAATCGAGAAAGGCAAACTGGCCGAAGGCTCGATGGACGAGTTCGACGCGATCATGGGCGTCAACGTCAAGGGCGTCTGGTTGTGCATGAAGTATCAGCTGCCGTTGCTGCTGGCTCAGGGGGGCGGGGCGATCGTCAACACCGCGTCGGTGGCCGGACTGGGCGCTGCGCCGAAGATGAGCATCTACGCCGCCTCCAAGCATGCGGTGATCGGTCTCACCAAGTCTGCCGCCATTGAATACGCCAAGAAGAAAATCCGCGTCAACGCCGTATGCCCGGCGGTGATCGATACCGACATGTTCCGTCGCGCCTATGAGGCCGACCCGAAGAAAGGCGAATTCGCCAACGCCATGCACCCCGTCGGCCGTATCGGCAAGGTCGAGGAAATCGCCAGTGCCGTGCTATACCTGTGTAGCGATGGTGCAGCGTTCACCACCGGCCATTCACTGGCCGTGGACGGGGGTGTGACCGCGTTCTGAAAAGGCATCCGTTGTTGCAGGAAAAAGACCCGCCCGCTCGCGGGTTTTTTTCGCCTGCGCTCGGCTCCATGTGATTGATAAACATTGTGTTTCAAATGGTTAGAACGGTGGCTTTTGACGGCGTTGTCGCACAGCCTGACCGACGCGGCTGTGATTTACTGCCGCGAGTAAAACGGACAGGAGTTTGGCCACTCATGGAATTGAGAATTGACCGACAGGCAATGGTGCCGGTCGTACAGCAGATTGTTGATGGATTGACCGAGTGGATCGTGCGGGGTCAGGTACCGCCGACGACGCGCCTGCCTTCAGTACGGCAAATCGCGCGATCGAATCTGCTCAGCCAGTCGAATGTCGTGGAAGCCTGCGAGCGTCTGGTAGCGCAGGGCGTTCTCGCCTCACGGCAGGGTGCCGGTTTCATGGTCGCAAGCGCGTTGCCAGTGTGTTGCAAGGCCTTTGACAGTCCGGCTTTCGCGGGCGAACACCGCGGCTGTGATACGGATCCGCAATGGCGTGCAGGCCTGAAACTGGGTGATGGTGTCTTGCCGCAGAGCTGGCGAGAACCTGACGATCTCAGCTACGCGATCCGTCAGGTGGCGCGCGCCGACATGTTCAGTCTGTTCAACTACAACACGCCCCTGGGGCTGCCCGCGTTGCGCGAACAAATCGTCAAACGCCTCGGGTTGCTGGAAATCAAGGCTGATGACGATCGCGTGCTGACCACGACCGGTGCCAGCCATGCGCTGGACCTGATCGTGCGGACCCTGTTTCGGGCCGGCGATTGTGTGGTGGTCGAGACACCGGGTTACGCACCGCTGTTCGATCTCCTGCGGCTGCACGGCGTGCGCATGCTGGAGGTCAGCCGCACACCCGGCGGGCCGGACATCGAAGCGCTCGAGATTCTGCTGCGGCAGTTCCGGCCGGCGGCGATGTTCATCAACAGTCATCACCACAATCCCACCGGAAGTTGTCTGACGCCGGCGGTCGCGCGTCGCATTCTGCAATTGAGCAAAACCTACGACCTGCGGCTGATCGAAGATGACGTCTTTGCCGATCTGCACAATGGCAGCGGCACGCGACTGGCTGCGCTGGACGATGAAGGGCGGGTGATCTATGTCGGCAGTTTTTCCAAGACACTCAGCAGCTCGTTACGGGTAGGCTTCGTGCTGGCCGGTTTCGAGGTGATCGAGCAACTGGCACGGGTCAAGATGATCAGTTGCATGGGCACCTCGAGGTTCAGCGAGGCAGTACTGGCAACGCTGCTGGCCGGTGGCGCCTATCGCAAGCTGGTGCAGCGCCAGCGTCAGCGGCTCAATACCGATCGTGCCGCAGCCCTTCAGGCGCTGGAGGATGCCGATTGGGAAGTGTTCGGCAAGCCGACGGGCGGCCTGTTCATCTGGGCCCGTTCGCCGTTGGCAAATGAAGAGCACTTGCGCAGGCAGGCCTTGCACTTTGGCGTGCAATTGTCCTGCGGAGCATCGTTCAGGCCCGGCGGCGAAGCCTGCGACTGGCAGCGGATCAATATCGCCTATGCCTGTGATCCGAGGGCACGGCAGTTCTTTCGCAGTACAGTCGTGGATCGACCTCAAGTGTTCTGAAAACGACGCGGACCTAGCTTTTTGCCATTATTCCGACGCCAGAGTCTTGTGCTGGTTCATGGCCATTGCGACTCTTCGGCAACAGACTTTGGCAGAGGACTACGCGCAATGATTTCGGCCGTGCAAGGACGTTTTGCCAACCTCGGTATGGCGAAAAAACTGGGTATCGGGTTTGTGCTGGTTTTGCTTTTGACCGCGCTGGTGGCGGCCATTGGCGTCTGGTCCCTGCAAACCATCAGCCAGCGCTTCGGCGGGCTCAAGCAGATGTCCTCGCTCAATAGCGGTCTGCTCAATGTGCGCTTGCTGGAGCGGGACTACGCCCTGCACGGCAACCCGAAAACGGTCGATGCCCTGCATGAAGGTGTGGATGGCCTGATCGCCATGGCCGACCAACTCAAGGCTTTGTCGCCGGGCAATGAATCGGGCATGAACGACGTCCAGCAGTCGTTGGGCGCGTACCGCAAGGCGTTCGATGAATTTGTTTCGCTGACCCAGGCCAAGGATCTGGCGCTGGAAATGGCCAGTTGGTCGGTTTCCAGCGTCGCCAACAACCTTGACGTCCTGCAGGCCGGGCTCGCCGATGATGGCGCCTATACCCTGAAAGACAGCGAAGGCAAGGATGGGGCGCAGTTCATCGAGCAGGCCAGCCAGGTCAGCCAGGTTTCGCGTCTGATGCTCCAGGCCATGAATGAAGCCCGGGTGCGCCTGGATCAGAGCCGCAAGGGCGACGACAGCGCCAAGGGCAATATCGAACAGGCCGCCCAGGCCCAGACGCAAGCCGAACAGTTGAAATCCACGGTCAAGGATGAGGGCTATCTGACGGTCCTCAATGAGGTGTCAGGCCACATCGCCGGTTTCAATGACAAGCTCGCCGAGTACACCGGACTGCTCGCTCAAGAAAAAACCGTGTCCGAACAATTGCACCAGCGTGCTGCGCAGGTGGTGGAGCGAGTCGATCAGGCGTATGTCGCCCAAGATGTCGCGATGCAGGCCGAGTTGAAAAAGAACTCGGTGCTGATCATCGGCTCGTCGGCGCTGGCGCTGCTGGTCGGGCTGATTGCGGCCTGGTTGATCACCCGGCTGATCGTCGCGCCGTTGCGCAGCGTGATGCGGGTCGCTCAGCGGATTGCTGACGGCGACTTGAGTGCGACGGTGGAAGTCACCCGTCGTGACGAAATCGGTCAATTGATGCTGTCCATGCAGCAGATGGGCGCGGGCCTGAGCCGCATTGTCAGTGGGTTGCAGGCGGGCATTGAGCAGTTGGCCAGCTCGGCCCAATCGCTGTCGGCTGTGACCGAGCAGACCAACCTCGAAGTCAGCAGCCAGAAAGAGGAGACCGAGCAGGTCGCCACGGCCATGAACCAGATGACCGCCACCGTCCACGACGTGGCACGCAATGCCGAGGAAGCGGCGCTTGCGGCGCAGACCGCCGACGGCAAGGTCGAGAGCGGTCAGCAGGTGGTGCGTCAGAGCATGGCGCGGATCGAGCAGTTGGCGGATTCGGCGACGTCGGCCAGCTCGAGCATCGAAAGCCTGAGTGCGGAAATCCAGAACATCGGCACGGTGCTCGAAGTGATCAAGAGCGTCGCCGAACAGACCAATCTGCTGGCACTCAACGCTGCGATTGAAGCGGCGCGGGCGGGCGAGCAGGGCAGGGGGTTTGCGGTGGTTGCCGACGAGGTACGGGCGCTGGCACGGCGTACGCAGCAATCGACCGAAGAGATTGAGCGGCTGGTCAGTGCCTTGCGTTCGGCAGCCCATTCGTCAGTGCAGCAGATCCAGAGCAGTGGCGAGCTGGTGAAGCTGGCGGTGAGCGATGCGCTGCAGACCGAAAGTGCGCTGGGGAGTATTGCGGCGGCGGTTTCGTTGATTCAGCAGATGAACCAGCAAATTGCGGCGGCGGCCGAGGAGCAGAGTTCGGTGGCCGAGGAGATCAATCGCAGTGTGACCAGTATTCGGGCGAGTGCGGATCAGTCGTCGATTGCGATGCGCGGGAATGCGGCTTCGAGTGTTGAGCTGGCGCAGTTGGGGAGTGAGCTCAAGGGGATGGTGGGGCACTTTCGGCTTTGATTTGGATTTGACCTTGGCGGCCTTTGGGCCGACCAGGTTGCTGGTTGTTTGGTGTGAATATCCGTTTCTTTGGGTGCTGCCGCTGGCGGTTTCGCCCTTACGGCGAGTCCCTTTTTCAAACGCCAAAAAGGAACCAAAAGGCTGGGCCCCGGCGTTCGGCCCCTCGCTGAGGCTCGGGGTCCCTTCGTTCCGAAGGGGCCGGCACGTCAAAAGCGGTACTCGAGCTAACGCTCATCGTGTTGAGTGGTGAAAGCCAAAGCCAAAGCCAAAGCCAAAGCCAAAGCCAAAGCCAAAGCAGGAGTCGAGTTGCATGCGTTTCAAAAACCGAGTTCGACTCGGTATCTCACGTCGGCGTACCTCTCCCAAACACCTCGGTCAGTCCCCTCTCCCTCCGGGAGAGGGTTAGGGTTAGGGTTAGGGCGCTTTTGATTTTGATCTTTCCAGCGGCCAATAAAAAAGCCACCTCTCGGTGGCTTCTCTCAACATCTGCACTCAGTCGTAAATCACTTTCTTCTTCCAGTCCGCATCAGCCTCGACATCCTTGAGACCGGCAGTCAGTTGGTTTTCTTCGCCTTCGACGGGGGCGATCTTGTCCATGACCTGGGCGTTGGCGCGGGCCAGCAGTTTTTCCAGGTATTGCAGTTGTTCGGCGTAGATCTGCGGGTCCTGCTGTTTGCGCAGGTACTGCACGCCGCGTTCGAAGGCGAGGCGGGCCTGGCCTGGCTGGTTTTGTTGCAGGGCGTGCTGGCCGAGGTTGTTGAAGAACTCGATGTGCAGCAGCACCAGGATATGGCGGACTTCGCGAATCCAGTGCTTGGCTTCGTTCGGTGGCAGGAAACCGTCCTGGGCGGCGCGGGTGATCTGGCCGTGCAGGGCTTCGAGCAGGAAGCGGACGTCCTTGGCCTTGGCTTCGGTCTGGATCGGCGCCGGCGGGTTGTTGACCGGGATCGATTCGCCCTGGGCGACCAGAGCGCTCAGTTCGGTGATGCGGGCCTTGACGGTAGCGCTGGTTTTTTCCAGGTTCAGCAGGCGCTGGCAGACGTTCAGTTCCAGGCGGGTCATCAAAAGCTTGAGGGCCGGGGTCATGAACTGGCCGGGGAAGGTTTCGGTCAGCTCGCCACAACGGCGCAGGCGGTCGTTGAGTTCGACCTTGGTGCGGGCCTTCTCCAGTTTGGTGTTTTCCACCACATGGTTCATGTAGCCAATGGCGATCAAGATTGCAATCCCGGCTATGACTAGCAGGGTGATCATGAGTGGTGTCACCGGTAAGACCTCTTTATAGGGTTCACGTGCGAGTGTAGTGGCTTGGCATATAGGAGCCTAGCGCCGCTCGACGGGTTGGATCAGCGAAGCTTCATCTGTATCGGCCGCAAGCCTGCTTATATAAATGCTGGCCCTTGGGGTGCAGATTGCCATCACCTGTGCCGTGGACTATAGCGCCTTGGCGAGTGTCGGAATATAGGCGTCAATCGTCGGGCAGCGGAAAAGTCCGATTCGGCCTGCAAAGCGGTTCGAAGTCATTGATTTAAATAAATTTATATCAGGGGGTTGACGACCTTCCAATCCATCCATAGAATGCGCGCCACTTGCAGCGTAAAGCTCACAGCGAAACGCGGCAGGGAGTGAATGTTGTAGTGTGTCCCCTTCGTCTAGTGGCCTAGGACACCGCCCTTTCACGGCGGTAACAGGGGTTCGAGTCCCCTAGGGGACGCCAATGCGGGAATAGCTCAGTTGGTAGAGCACGACCTTGCCAAGGTCGGGGTCGCGAGTTCGAGTCTCGTTTCCCGCTCCAATTTTAAACGGCAGTGCTTTCGGGCGGTGCTGAGTGAAACCAGAACCAAGTCTTCGGATGCGGATCTGGACACCGAAACACACACCATGTGTTCCGGGTAGCGTGTCCCCTTCGTCTAGTGGCCTAGGACACCGCCCTTTCACGGCGGTAACAGGGGTTCGAGTCCCCTAGGGGACGCCATTTGCGGGAATAGCTCAGTTGGTAGAGCACGACCTTGCCAAGGTCGGGGTCGCGAGTTCGAGTCTCGTTTCCCGCTCCAAATTCAAAAAGCGCCGCTTTGCAAAGAGCGGCGTTTTTATTAGTGAAAGTTGTAGCCTGTCCCCTTCGTCTAGTGGCCTAGGACACCGCCCTTTCACGGCGGTAACAGGGGTTCGAGTCCCCTAGGGGACGCCATTGCGGGAATAGCTCAGTTGGTAGAGCACGACCTTGCCAAGGTCGGGGTCGCGAGTTCGAGTCTCGTTTCCCGCTCCATATTCAACAAAAACGCCGCTCAGTGATGAGCGGCGTTTTTGTTTGTGCGTTTTTTGTCAGGCAATAGAAAAGGACCTCGCGGTCCTTTTTTTGTGGGCCCGCCAATCTTGCGGGCCCGATACGCGATCAGAGCTTCGGCAGTTGCCCGATCCGTCCCATCATTTCCGTAACGATCTGCAGGTCCAGCAAGAACTGGTCAACGGTCTTGAACTCGCCATCGGTGTGGCCGGTGTACTTGACCTCCGGTCGCGCCAGACCGAATTGCACGCCGTTAGGCAGTTCATGCACCGAGGTGGCGCCGGCCGACGTACCGAATTCGTGTTTCATGCCCAGGTTTTCGGTGGCCACGGCCAGCAGCGCCTTGACCCACTCGCCTTCAGGGTTGCGGTACATCGGCTCGGCGATTGAGTAATCGAAGTTGACCGCGACGTGGGTTTTCTTGCTCCAGGCCGCCAGTTTGTCGGCGATTTCGGTCTTGAGCACTTCCGGCGACTTGCCCTTCGGCACACGCAGGTTGACCGCAAGTTTGAAGGTCTTGTCATCCATGCCGACGTATGTCAGCGAGGTGGTCAACGGGCCCATGAAGTCATCGGCGAAACCGACGCCCAGCTTGCTACCCTTGTAGTCCAGACCCCAGTTGTCGGCGGCGTAACGGGCAGCATCGGTGATGTGGTTGTGTTTGAACGCGATTTTGCCATCCACGCTGTGGATGAAGTCCAGCATGCGGGCGACCGGGTTGACACCGGATTCAGGCTCGGAGGAGTGCGCAGAAACGCCGGTTACGCTGAGTTTCACGTCTTTGCCATCGACCTTGGCATTCACTTCGAAATCGCCGCCATGTTGTTTGGCGTATTCAGTGCCAGCCTTTTGCAAGCTGGCGGCCAGTTCGGCAGGTTTGTCTGTCACCAGGGTGATGAGCGAAACCGATGGAATCTGGTTGGTCGCCATACCGCCAGTCATCGAGATGATTTCCGCGCCTTTGCCCTCGGCCTTGCGTTTGGCGAACTTGGCCATGACCGTGCCGTAACCTTTTTCGGCAATCACCACCGGGTAGCCGCCATCCAGTGCAAGGTTGTACTCAGGCGTCGGGTTGCGCTCGAAGTAGTAAGGAATCGCGTCGCCGGTGGTTTCTTCGGTGGTGTCTACCAGCAGTTTGAAATTGCGCGCCAGTGGCAGCTTCTCTTCCTTGATCACCTTCATGGCATACAGCGTCACGACGATGCCGTTTTTATCGTCCTCGGTGCCGCGGCCGTACATGCGGTCGCCGATCAGCGTGACCTTGAACGGGTCGAGCTTGGTGCCGTCCTTCAGCACCCAGTTTTCCGGTGTCACCGGTACAACGTCGGCGTGCGCGTGAATGCCCACGACTTCTTTGCCGCTGCCGTCGAGGGAGATTTCGTAGACGCGGTTGTCGATGTTGCGGTAGTTCAGGCCGAAAGACTCGGCGAGGCTTTTGATCTTGGCGGCGATCTTGATGAATTCGGGATTTTCGTGCTGGGCAACACCCTCTTTGCGATCCGTCGGGATCTCCACCAGTTCGCGCAGGGTTTCCAGAGCGGCCTTGCCGTATTTCGCTCGAGTGTAGAGGCCGAGCAGGCGATAGATTTCGTTTTGCTGTTCGGCGGTCAGGGGCTTGTTGTCGAGAAAGGCGCTGATGGAGGGGCGCAGGTCGTCGGTCTTGCTCAGATCGCTCTTGGCCAATTCGCCGAGGAAGTGGCGGAAATCGCTGACCTTGGTATCACTGAATGTCTTGAGGATGGTCGCGCTTTGCTGCGGTGTGATGTTGGCGTGTGCGGGCAGTGTCACGCACGAAAGGCTGGCCAGAATCAGGGTCGATGCTGCCAGTTGCTTGAGCGAAAAGTCCATTGCTAAGGGCATTCCTTTGCAGGTGGTGAGTAGGAAGTATCTGATCGATGTGTCAGACGGTTTCGCAAACTAACACCACAAGCAAGTGATAGGGGAGCCCCCGAAGTGGGACGCGTCGCACAGAAATGCAAAAGCGGCGCAGAATCGTAAAAGCCCGTCCAATCTGTCTGGGCCGGGCTTCTTCGAGCTGCGTATTTACATCGACAACACCAGTCGCCCGGCGAACAGGATCAGGATCACCCCCATGCTGCGCTCGAACCAATGCCCCATGCGCATGAACAGCACCCGCACTTTGCTGCTTGAAAAGAACAGCGCGACGATCACAAACCACAACGCGTTCACGCCGCACATCCACAATCCGTACAGGGCCTGGATCTCCAACGGTGTGCTGGCGCTGATGATCGTGGTGAAGATCGCCAGGAAAAACAGTGTGGCCTTGGGGTTGGTGGCGTTGGTCAGGAAACCGGTGGAGAACGCCTTGAACAGCGATTGCTCGACCAGCGGTTCATCGGTTGTCTTTTCGCCTTCGAGTGTTGTCTTGGGTTTGCTGCGGATCAGGCTGATGCCGAGGTAAAAAATGTAGGCACCGCCCACGACCTTGGCCACCGTCAGCAGCCAGGGCGTGGTGTGCATCAAGGCACCGACACCCAGCAGGGTGTACAGCACGTGCACGGAAATCCCTGCGCCGATGCCCAGTGCCGTGCAGATGCCGACCAGTCGACCGAAACGCACACTCTGGCGGATGGTCACGGCGAAGTCCGGGCCGGGAGCGACCACGGCCAGAAAGTGAATGGTAGCCAGTGCCAGAAATTCGCCCAGATAATTCGATGTCATTTCAGCTCCAGAAAGTCAGGGGTGATGCATTGCCGCGATAGCCGACAAAAAAAGAAAGGCTCAAGCGCGGGTCTGCCACACCCGGTGTTACCGAGTGCATGCGACGCGAATTGAACATGATGAAATCCCCCGGTTCCGGGCGTACTTCGAGGGCTGGCGGGCCAAGCAGCACCGGGTCGATGCCATAGCTGTCGCCGCGCATTTCGTCGAAGCGGTCCGGTGAAATGTCGTCTTCCCACATCTGCAACGCGCCACCCTCGGTCGGCATGTTCAGGTAGACGTTGCAGGCGAATTGCGCCTCCAGGCTACGGGCCTGGAAACTCTCCGGCGCATCCTTGGCGAAGATGTCGTGGTGGGCGAGGAAGCAGACGCCAGGTTTGACCACCCGTGACAGGCCGACATACATCTTGCGCCCGTACAGGTTTTCCAGATGGGCGCCCGCCGGCCAGGATTCGTCGAGCATGCAGCGCAGGGTGTCGATCGGCGAGGAGTAGGGTGCGCAGCGGTTGCGCAGTTCGGCAATGTTGCTGGTGGCGCGCTCGAAGTAGTCCTCGATCAGCAACGGCTGGTTTTCCGCCTCGTAGAACGCCATGCCGATGCGGCCGATGCTGGGTGCGTTGATATACCCTTCGAAGCCGGGGGCGAGGATCTTGTCGCCAATCCGGATCGCCTGGTCTTCAGGCAAAAAGCCTTTGACGCGGATGGCGAGGACTTCTTCGTTGGCCAGTTTTTTTATGCACGTCTCATCGAGACGCTCGACGTCAAGCATCATGGTTTCAGGTCCATCTAACGAGTAGTCAACGGAACCGGCGAGCGCGGTTCCCCCGGCGTCGGACGCTGCATCTGGCAGCGCCCGAAATCCTCAATCCACGTTGTAGTGGACGGACAACGTGCCCTTCTTCTGCGAAAGGGACGCGATCGTGACTGTGCCCAGATCCTTCAGGCTGCGTACATGGGTGCCACCGCAACCATAGGCTGGCAGTTCACCGAAGCCGATTTCCCGCGCGCCTTCGCGCAGGGACGTCAGGCGTGGCAGATCGTGTTCGATCCATTGCCCGATGCCGTATTGGACGGTTTGCGCGTCGACTTCCTGAGCCGAATCCCCGGGCTTGAATTGCACACGCCCTTCGTCAGGCCAATGGTGCCCTTTGATCGGCATCCAGCCCATGGCTTGAACGAAATGGCCGATCAGATGACCGGCGGAATGCATACGGGTGTTGAAGCGACGACGCTCTTCATCGATGCGGATCTGGGTCATGCCCAGTGGCACCGGCTGGTCGACGAAGTGAATGATCCGGTCCGGTTCCTGTACGACTCGCAGGACTTGTGCATCGCCAATCCAGCCGGTATCGCAAGGCTGCCCGCCCCCTTGCGGATGAAACAACGTGGCGCGCAGCACCACGGCGAATTCGTTCTCGTGGGGCGTGCAGTCGAGGACTTCCACATTGGCCTTGAGGTCATCACTATGGAAAAAGAGGCGGAGCGTCATATTCCATGCCCTTATTAAAGTTTCTTTTTTAATTATATGAATCGTGCAATAACGTGATAATCCGTTTAAACATCAAAGGACTGTTGCGCTGTGAGCATAAATCTCCCTCTGCCGTTGCTCGGTGAAATGGCGATTTTCGTCAAGGTCGTGGAGACCGGCAGCTTCTCTGAAGCCGCTCGCCAATTGGGCTCGTCGCCCTCGGCGGTCAGTCGCAGCATTTCCCGGCTGGAGAAGGCATTGGCCACACGGTTGCTGCAACGCACCACACGCAAATTGCGCTTGAGCGATGGCGGAGAAGAAGTGTTCAAGCGCTGTCAGGAAATGGTCAGCGCGGCCCGGTCAGTGATGGAAATCAGCGGTCAGTTCACCCACGAAGCCGAGGGACTGGTGCGGGTCAGCGTGCCGAAAGCGGTCGGGCGCTTCGTGATTCATCCGCACATGCCGGAGTTTCTTCGTCGCTATCCAAAGGTCGATGTGGAATTGCTGCTGGAAGACCGACAAGTGGACCTGATCGACGATCATGTCGATCTGGCGATTCGGATTACGGAGCGGCCGCCGGCAGGGCTGGTCGGGCGACAGTTGCTGACCATCGACCATTTGCTCTGCGCGACCCCGCAATACCTGGCCGAACATGGCACACCGACTCATCCCCATGACTTGCTCAATCACAGCTGCATCTATCTGGGCGAAACCCCGAGCGATGCGCGCTGGAAATTCAAGAAGGGCAGCAAAGCCGTGACGGTCGGCGTGCGTGGCCGGTATGCCGCCAATCACACCGGCGTGCGCCTGGGGGCTGTTCTGCAGCACATCGGTATCGGCAGCCTGCCGTATTTCACGGCTCGTTATGCCCTGGAGCAGGGGCTGGTCGTGCAAGTCCTGCCGGACTGGACATTCCTGGCGTCTTATCACGGTGGGTTATGGTTGCTGCACTCGCCGACACGCTATCTGCCACCGAAGCTGCGGGTGTTCATCGATTATCTGGTGGAGTGTCTGGAGAAAGAGCCGACATTGAGCAAACCGGGAAAATCCACCGTTTCAAAAGCCTTGGCCGAGTACGAACTGCCTGAAAGTGAAGGGCTGCTTTGACTACATGAAAAAGGCCCGCATGGATCACCATGCGGGCCTTTTTTTATCGGGCGAAAATCAGTGCTTGCTGTCCTGGGCGGACATCGCCAGCAGCTGTTTTTCCTGGTTCCAGTCGAACGGTTCGTCGTTCTGTTCGGCTTCGTAACGGCGCTCTTCCAGCGTCTGATACAGGTCGATTTCTTCGTCGGACAGGTAGTGCAGGCAGTCGCCGGCGAAGAACCACAACAGATCCCGCGGGATCAGGTGGGCAATTTGCGGATAGCGGGTAATCACTTGAGTCAGGATGTCCTGGCCCAGGTATTGGCTTTCGATCGGCTCGATCGGCAGTGACGCCAGCAGTTCGTCGAAACGCTCCAGGAACAGGGCATGGCTTTCTTCGGGAACCTGATCGGCCTCACCTACGGCGACCAGGATACTGCGCAGGTGGTCGAGCAAAACCAGATGATCGGCAACGACATTGGACACGAGATAAGTCCTCAAGAGCAAAACGGGCGCGGGAGTATAAAGCCCCTGCGCCCGTTTTTCACTGATTGAAGGGATCAGCGGACTTTCCCCAGCGCCGGTTTCAGTTCCTCTTTGTCAAAGTCATCGACATCGATCACCTTGCGCCGCGCCGCTTCGGCATCACGCAGGGTCTGGGCTTCCACGGCTTGCAGCACGCCGGCTTCCAGTGCCGCATCGATGGCGTGTTCGCCGGCGACCGGTTTGACCTGGCCACTTTTGAGCGACGTATGCAGCTTTTTGTGCAGCGGTTGCGCAGCGTTCAACTGATCGCAGGCATGTTGCAGAGCACCGACTGCGTCATCCGCCGATTGTGGGCGATAGCAGCCGGCAAGCAGTTCTTCCAGCGCCGGATCGCCCTTGGCCCGACCGATGACGGCGGCCACTTCGGCACCGAGTCTGTCTGACGGGCCTTTGTGGCGGCGACCGAACGGGAACACGATCACCCGCAACAGGCAACCGAAGACCCGGTTCGGGAAGTTGGTCAGCAGTTCATCGAGTGCCTTTTCCGACTGGCCGAGGCTTTCTTCCATGGCCCAGGTGAACAGCGGTTCCATGTACGCCGGGGAATCAAGGTCGTGATAACGCTTGAGCGCTGCGGAGGCGAGATACAGGTTGCTCAGCACATCGCCCAGACGGGCCGACAGCCGTTCGCGGCGTTTCAGCTCGCCGCCCAGCAGCATCATGCTCAGGTCGGCGAGCATGGCAAACGCGGCAGCCTGACGGTTGAGCGCGCGGAAATATCCCTGGCTGAGCTTGTCTCCCGGTGCGTGTTCGAAGTGGCCGAAACCAAGGTTCAATACCAGCGTGCTGGCAGCGTTGCTCACGGCAAATCCTATGTGCTTGAGCAGCAGGCCATCGAACTCCTTGAGTGCCTGATCCTTGTCTTCACGCCCGGCGAGGGCCATTTCCTTGAGCACGAACGGATGGCAGCGGATCGCGCCCTGGCCGAAGATCATCAGGTTGCGCGAAAGAATGTTCGCGCCCTCCACCGTGATGAAGATCGGTGCGCCGTTCCAGCTGCGACCCAGGTAGTTGTTCGGGCCCATGATGATCGCCTTGCCACCGTGCACATCCATGGCGTGGCTGATGCACTCGCGACCGCGTTCGGTGAGGTGGTACTTGAGGATTGCCGACAGCACCGAAGGCTTCTCGCCCAGATCCACTGCGTTGGCGGTCAGCATCCGTGCGGCGTCCATCATCCAGGCGTTGCCACCGATGCGCGCCATGGCTTCCTGAATGCCTTCGAACGCGGACAGTGGAACGTTGAATTGCTCACGAATCTGCGCGTACTGCCCGGTCACCAGACTGGTGAACTTGGCCGCTCCGGTGCCCACTGCCGGCAAGGAAATCGAGCGCCCGACCGACAGGCAGTTCATCAGCATCATCCAGCCTTTGCCGAGCATGTCCTGGCCGCCGATGAGGAAATCCAGCGGGATGAACACGTCCTTGCCGGAGTTCGGGCCGTTCATGAACGCCGCACCCAGCGGCAAGTGGCGACGACCGATTTCCACGCCGGGAGTATCGGTCGGAATCAATGCCAGGCTGATGCCCAGGTCTTCCTTGTCGCCAAGCAAGTGATCCGGGTCATAGGCCTTGAAGGCGAGGCCAAGCAAGGTCGCGACCGGGCCGAGGGTGATGTAGCGTTTTTCCCAGTTCAGGCGCAGGCCGAGGGTTTCCTGGCCTTCCCACTGGCCTTTGCAGATGATCCCGGTGTCAGGCATGGCGCCGGCATCGGAGCCGGCGAGCGGACCGGTCAGCGCGAAGCACGGAATATCTTCGCCCCGGGCCAGTCGCGGCAGGTAATGATTACGTTGTTCGTCGGTGCCGTAATGCAGCAGCAGTTCGGCCGGGCCGAGGGAGTTGGGCACCATCACGGTGGAGGCGAGGTCGCCGCTGCGGGTCGCCAGTTTCATCGCCACCTGGGAGTGGGCGTAGGCAGAGAATCCCTTGCCGCCGAATTCCTTGGGAATGATCAGGGCGAAGAAACCGTGTTCCTTGATGTGGGTCCACGCTTCGGGTGGAAGGTCCATCGATTGGCCGATCTGCCAGTCGGTAACCATCGCGCAGAGCTCTTCGGTCGGGCCGTCGATGAACGCCTGTTCCTCGTCGCTCAACTGCGCCTTGGGATAGGACAGCAGCTTGTCCCAGTCCGGACGGCCACTGAACAGTTCGCCGTCCCACCACACCGTGCCGGCGTCGATCGCGTCGCGTTCGGTCTGCGACATCGGTGGCAGGGTTTTCTGGAACCAGCTGAACAGCGGCGCGGTGAAGTGTTTGCGGCGCAGGTCAGGCAACAGCAGCGGGGCGGCCACCAGGGCCAGCACGACCCAGAAGATCAGCAGCAACCAGCCCGGTGCGTGGCTGAAAATCCCCATCGCCAACAGGTAAGCGGCAACGATGCCCAGTGCAGGCAGCGGGGCGATGCGTCGGTGGGCCAGATACGCCACGCCGACGATCAGAACCAGTATCCACAACAACAGCATATTTAATCCTCCGTGAACCAGGGCGAACGACCCTCCAGAGCTTAGACGGCATCTGCAAATCAGGGTGGTCAGAGCAAGGTGATTGAGTTCGTGGGAAACCTTGGACGGCTTTTGTAGTTTCGGTGGGCAACACCCGTGGGAAATCGTTCGCTGACTCCGCGGCTTTGCGTCCATGTTTGGCCGAAACGTCGTTATCTCTGTGCTGATCCTCTCGCTAGACTCCGGGTTCACCCAGGAGAATGTCGTCATGCGCGAATATCTGAGTCCCGGCCGCTTCATCGATAGTGACCACCCCTCGGTGGTGGAGTTCGCAGAACAGCACCGTGGTACCAGTCGCGATCCGCTGGCGCAGGCGATCAGTCTTTATTACGCCGTGCGCGAGGCGGTGCGTTACAACATGTACACCTTCAGCCGCGACCCGCAGACCTTGCGCGGCAGCTACGCGCTGGCGGCGGGTGAAAGTTATTGCGTGCCCAAGGCCACGTTGCTCGCCGGTTGTGCGCGTCATTGCGGGATCCCCGCACGCATTGGTCTGGCGGATGTGAAAAATCATCTGTCGACGCCGCGTCTGCTTGAACTGCTGAGAAGCGAAGTGTTCGCCATGCATGGTTATACCGAACTGTTTCTCAATGAGCGCTGGGTGAAAGCCACACCCGCGTTCAACCAGAAGCTCTGCGAAATGTTCAACGTTGCGCCGCTGGAATTCGACGGTATGAACGACAGCGTTTTCCATCCGTACAACAGCGATGGCGCGCTGCTGATGGAGTACCTGGTCGACCACGGCCAGTTCGCCGATGTACCGGAATCCTTTTTTTTCGAACATCTGCACAAATGCTATCCGCACCTGTTCAACGATCAGCAGACGCCACTGTCCAGTGACATGCGCGGTAATGTCGGCAGCCGCTGATCCGGCGTATGCTGCTCGCCCACTCAATGGAAAAGAGGCGGTCATGCTGAAGATCTGGGGTCGCAAGAATTCGTCGAATGTCAGAAAGCCGTTGTGGGCTGCCGAAGAGCTCGGGCTGGCCTACGAGGCCATCGATGCCGGTGGCGCGTTTGGTGTGGTCGACACGCCGGAGTACCGGGCGATGAACCCGAACGGGCGGGTGCCGGTGATTCAGGACGATGGTTTCGTGTTGTGGGAATCGAATGCCATCGTGCGTTACCTGCTGGCAAAACATGCGGCCGACACTGCGTGGTATCCGACGGATCCACAGACCCGCGCCACCGCTGACAAATGGATGGACTGGACCACGTCCAGTTTCGCCGGGCCATTTCGCACGGTGTTCTGGGGCGTTTTGCGCACGCCGGCGGACAAGCAGGACTGGCCGGCGATTCATGCCGCGATCAAGGAATGTGAAGGCTTGCTGGCGATGGCCGATCAGGCCCTGAAAAACCAGCCGTACCTGTCCGGCAGTGAAATCGGCATGGGCGACATTCCCCTCGGCAGTTTCATTTATGCCTGGTTCGAGATGCCGATCGAGCGTGCGCCGATGCCGCATCTGGAGGCCTGGTACGCGCGACTGAAGCAGCGTCCGGCGTATCGCAAAGCCGTCATGACCGCGTTGACTTAATACCTACTATCGACACACTTGACTGTACTTGTGCGGCGGCGGCAAGCACCATTGCGCTTGTGCGCCGCGGTTGTCTCCCTCGCCGCCCGCCGTCATTCAGTCCTTTTTCTTTTCTTGGTGCGTAATCCGATATGAGTTCCGCTCTGTCCATCCGGCAGCTAACCAAAACCTACGGCAACGGGTTCCAGGCCTTGAGTGGTATCGATCTGGACGTCGCCGAAGGTGACTTCTTCGCGTTGCTCGGCCCCAACGGCGCCGGCAAATCCACGACCATCGGCATTCTTTCGACCCTGGTGAACAAGACCAGTGGCACGGTGAATATTTTCGGCCACGATCTGGACAAGAACCCCGCAGCGCTCAAGCGCTCGATCGGCGTGGTGCCCCAGGAATTCAACTTCAACCAGTTCGAAAAGACCTTCGACATCGTCGTGACCCAGGCCGGGTACTACGGCATTCCGGCGAAAATCGCCAAGGAACGCGCCGAGCAGTACCTGACCCAGCTCGGCCTGTGGGACAAGCGCGATGTGCCTTCGCGTTCGTTGTCCGGCGGCATGAAACGCCGTTTGATGATTGCCCGGGCACTGGTGCATGAACCGCGCCTGCTGATCCTCGACGAACCGACGGCCGGGGTGGATATCGAGCTGCGCCGTTCGATGTGGACGTTCCTCACCGAACTGAATCAGAAAGGCATCACCATCATCCTCACCACGCACTATCTGGAAGAGGCTGAACAACTGTGCCGCAACATCGGCATCATCGACCACGGCACCATCGTCGAGAACACCAGCATGCGTCAGTTGCTCGGGCAACTGCATGTGGAGACCTTCCTGCTCGACCTCAAGAACGATCTGGCGGTTGCGCCGCAACTGGTCGGTTATCCGTCCCGTTTGGTGGATGCGCATACCCTGGAAGTCCAGGTCGACAAGTCCATGGGCATCACTGCGCTGTTCGGCCAACTGGCCCTGCAGAACATCGAAGTGCTGAGCCTGCGCAATAAAACCAATCGCCTCGAGGAGTTGTTCGTGTCCCTGGTGGAGAAAAATCTGTCGAAGGTGGCGGTATGAGTTCCGAACTGCGCCCCAACCTCGTCGCCCTGAACACCATCGTTTACCGCGAGGTCCGGCGCTTCACGCGGATCTGGCCGCAGACCCTGCTGCCGCCGGCGATCACCATGGTTCTGTACTTCGTGATCTTCGGTAACCTGATCGGCAAACAGATCGGCGGCATGGGTGGTTTCTCCTACATGGAATACATCGTGCCGGGGCTGATCATGATGTCGGTGATCACCAACTCCTACGGCAACGTGGTGTCGAGTTTCTTCGGCAGCAAGTTCCAGCGTTCCATCGAAGAACTGATGGTGTCGCCGGTATCGCCGCACACGATCCTGATCGGCTACACCCTCGGCGGCGTGCTGCGCGGCCTGATGGTGGGCGTCATCGTGACGATCCTGTCGCTGTTTTTCACCAGCCTGCAGGTGCATCACCTGGGTGTCACCGTGCTGGTGGTGGTGCTGACGGCCACGATCTTCTCGCTGCTGGGTTTCATCAACGCCGTGTTTGCGCGCAACTTCGATGACATTTCGATTATCCCGACGTTTGTGCTGACCCCGCTGACCTACCTCGGTGGCGTGTTCTACTCGATCACCTTGCTGCCGCCGTTCTGGCAGACCGTGTCGCTGGCCAACCCGGTGCTGCATATGGTCAACGCCTTCCGTTACGGCATCCTGGGCGTGTCGGATATCCGCATCGGCATCGCGATCACCTTCATGCTGGTGGCGACCGTGGTGCTGTATTTCGGTTGCGCGCGGTTGCTGGTGAGCGGGCGCGGCATGCGTACCTGATTCGATCAGTGCTGCAACAAAAACGGCCTCCTGCACGGAGGCCGTTTTGCATTCAGGACCGGCGACTTTTCTTTCGTCGCGCCCATTGCCGGGCCACCCACCAGCGCCAGTACATCATCACCAGGCAATAGGCGAGGGCGCCCAGCGCCAGCCCGACCACCACCGAGCCGAGCAGGAACGGTTGCCACAGTGTCGAGAGTTCGCCGCTGATCCATTCCCAGGTCAACTCGTCGGGGAGCGTGCGGGCGGGGACATCCATCAGCCAGGCCCCGGCCTGATACGTACAGAAGAACACCGCCGGCATGGTGATCGGATTGGTCAGCCAAACCAGGCTGACGGCAATCGGCATGTTGCCGCGCACCATGATCGCGAGGACGGCGGCCACCAGCATTTGCGCCGGAATCGGCAGGAACGCGGCGAACAGGCCAACGGCCATGGCACGGGCCACGGAATGTCGGTTGAGGTGCCAGAGGTTCGGGTCATGCAGCAACGTGCCGAGAAAGCGTAAGGATTTGTGTTCCCTGATGCTCGTCGGGTCGGGCATGTAACGTTTGAATAAGCGCCGGGGCATAAGGCTTCTCGGTCGGTTAAGGCGGCAAGTATGTCTGGATTCTACGAACCGCCCATTCAGACTTTGTGACAATTGTTGACGACGCCTGCGCTCCACAGGGGCTATGCCTGAAGAGGGGACTCTCAAGGACGGGCATATGCGCACAGGGATGATGGCGCTGGCAGTCGGTCTGCTGGCCCCGGTTTTTTTGCCGGCGTTGCCGCCGGTCGGATGGATGCTGTTGCTGCCGGTGCTGGCACTGATGCTGTTGCCGTTTCGCAGCTATCCGCTGGCATTTTTGCTGTTCGGCTTCGTCTGGTCGTGCATCGGTGCGCAGTGGGCGCTGGATGATCGGCTGCCGCTGGAGCTGGATGGTGAAACGCGCTGGGTGGAGGGGCGGGTGGTCGGCCTGCCGCAGAGCGGCGACGGGGTCGTGCGGTTTGAACTGGCCGATGCCCGTTCGCGTCACGGGAAACTGCCATCGCTGATGCGCCTGGCCTGGTACGCCGGGCCACCGGTCAACAGTGGCGAGCGCTGGAGGCTGGCCGTGAAACTCAAGCGTCCCGGCGGGCTGCTCAATCCCGATGCCTTCGATTACGAAGCCTGGCTGTTGGCGCAACGCATCGGCGCCACCGGCACGGTGAAGGACGGCAGCCGGCTGGCGGCGGCGCAGTGGGCCTGGCGGGACGGCATCCGACAGCGCCTGCTGGAAGTGGACACTCAGGGGCGGGGCGCAGCGCTGACGGCGTTGGTGCTGGGTGACGGCTCGGGACTCGGTCGCGAGGACTGGCAGATCCTGCAGGACACCGGCACCGTGCACCTGTTGGTGATTTCCGGACAGCACATCGGTCTGCTGGCGGCGGTGATGTATGGGCTGATCGCCGGGCTGGCGCGATTCGGTCTGTGGCCATTGCGTTGGCCATGGCTGCCGTGGGCGTGTGGTCTCGCATTCTCGGCGGCGCTGGGTTACGGCTTGCTGGCCGGATTCGATGTGCCGGTGCGGCGGGCTTGTGTGATGGTTGCGCTGGTGTTGCTGTGGCGATTGCGATTTCGCCATCTGGGTGCCTGGTGGCCGTTGTTGCTGGCCTTCAACGGGGTGTTGTTGATGGACCCGCTGGCCAGTCTGCGTCCAGGATTATGGCTGTCCTTCACGGCGGTGGCGGTGCTGATTTTTACCTTCGGCGGTCGTCTGGGGCCGTGGCGCTGGTGGCAGACCTGGACGCGAGCCCAATGGCTGATCGCAATCGGTTTGTGCCCGGTGTTGCTGATCCAGGGCCTGCCGATCAGCCTCAGCGGACCATTGGCCAATCTGCTGGCGGTGCCGTGGATCAGTTTTGCGGTGCTCCCGCCGGCGTTGCTTGGCACTTTGTTGTTGCCGATTCCCTATATCGGCGAAGGTCTGTTATGGCTGGCCGGCGGCTTGGTCGATGGATTGTTCCGGGCTCTGGCCTTGATTGCCGGGCGCTGGCCGGCATGGGTTGCAGCCTCGATGCCGGGATGGATCCTGGCTCTGGGCTGCATCGGTGCCGTGCTGTTGTTGCTGCCCCGAGGTGTTCCATTGCGTCCCTTGGGCTGGCCGTTGCTGCTGGTGCTGGCATTGCCGCCCCGGGAGCGACTGGCCGAAGGTGTGGCGGATGTCTGGCAACTCGACGTCGGCCAGGGACTGGCGATTCTGATCCGCACCCGTCACCACACATTGCTGTACGACACCGGCCCGCGTTTCGGCGATTTCGACGTCGGTGAGCGCGTAGTGTTGCCGGCCTTGCACAAACTGGGTGTGGCGCGACTGGACCTGATGCTGCTCAGTCATGCCGACGCCGACCATGCCGGTGGGGCACTGGCCGTGGCAAACGGCTTGCCGGTCAGCCGGGTGATCAGCGGCGATCCGCCGGGGCTGCCCGAAGCGCTGAGCGCTGAAACCTGTGAAAGCGGTCGGCAATGGCAGTGGGACGGCGTTGCCTTCCATCTATGGCAGTGGGCCGGCGCACAAGACAGCAACCAGCGCTCCTGCGTCCTGCAGATCGAAGCCAACGGCGAGCGGTTGCTGCTGACCGGCGATATCGACACCGCTGCCGAACGGGACTTGCTCAATAGCGTGCTGGCGGTTCCGACTCAATGGCTGCAGGCCCCGCACCATGGAAGCCGCAGTTCCTCATCAATGGCGTTGCTCAAGGTTTTGCAGCCGCGGGACGTGCTGATCTCCCGGGGGCACGGCAACTCGTTCGGGCATCCGCATCCGACGGTCATCGCCCGTTACCGCAAGCTGGGCCTGCGCATCCATGACAGCGCGGAGCAGGGTGCCATTCATCTGCAACTAGGCAGATTCCAGCCAGCCCGGTCGATGCATCAGCAGCGCCGGTTCTGGCGAGAGCCGCCGCTGTCGGGGGCCGAGTACCGTTGAGCACGGGCCGCGCACGGTCGTCGGGGCGACGGGTCTTTATCGTGAACCGGTATGGTAAAGTGGCGCACTTTTTCGAGGGGGCTGTCACTGTGTGGGAATTGGTCAAATCCGGCGGCTGGATGATGTTGCCGATCATTCTGAGTTCCATCGCCGCCATGGCGATCGTCGCCGAGCGCCTGTGGACGCTGCGCGCCAGTCGCGTCACCCCCGAGCATCTGCTGGGTCAGGTCTGGGTCTGGATCAAGGACAAGCAGCTCAACAAGGAAAAACTCAAGGAATTGCGCGCCAACTCGCCGCTGGGTGAAATCCTCGCCGCGGGCCTGGCCAACTCCAAGCATGGTCGCGAGATCATGAAAGAGTGCATTGAAGAAGCCGCCGCCCGGGTCATCCACGAGCTGGAGCGTTACGTCAATGCGCTGGGCACCATCGCCGCCATGTCGCCGTTGCTGGGTCTGCTGGGTACGGTGTTGGGCATGATCGATATTTTCAGTGCCTTCACCGGTTCCGGCATGACCACCAATGCTTCGGTGCTGGCCGGTGGTATCTCCAAGGCGCTGATCACCACGGCAGCGGGCCTGATGGTCGGTATCCCGTCGGTATTCTTCCACCGTTTCCTGCAACGCCGCATCGATGAACTGGTGGTGGGCATGGAACAGGAAGCGATCAAACTGGTGGAAGTGGTGCAGGGCGACCGTGACGTCGATCTGGCCGGGGGCAAAGCGTGAAATTCCGTCGCAAGCCCCGGGAAACGATCGATATCAACCTCGCGTCGCTGATCGACGTGGTGTTCATCCTGTTGCTGTTTTTCGTCGTGACTACGACCTTCACCCGCGAAACCCAGTTGCGCGTCGATCTGCCGGAAGCCGTGAGCGGCTCGCCGGCCGAGGATCAGCAGGTCAAGCAACTGGACGTGGCCATCAGTGCCGAAGGCGTGTTCTCGGTGAACAACAGGATTCTGCCGAAAAACGATTTGGCCACCCTGATGGAAGCCATGCAGAAAGAATCAAACGGCGACACCAACATGCCGTTGTCGATCAGTGCTGACGGCAAGACTCAGCACCAATCCGTGATTACCGCCATGGATGCGGCCGGCAAGCTCGGTTTCAGCCATTTGCGCATGACCACGGTCGAGGCGGCGCCCAAATCCTGATGGCCATGTCCGATCGTCTGCTCGCCGCGTGGTATCAGGGGCACCCGGCCCTGACGCTGTTGCGGCCGCTGGAGTGGCTGTACCGCCGCGTCGTGGCCGGCAAGCGTCAGCGTTTTCTCGACGGCGAAGGCGAGATCTATCAATCGCCGGTGCCGGTGATCGTGGTCGGCAACATCACCGTTGGCGGCACCGGCAAGACGCCGATGATCCTGTGGCTGATCGAACACTGTCGACGCAGCGGGCTGCGGGTCGGTGTGGTCAGTCGCGGTTACGGCGCCAAGCCGCCGCAATTGCCGTGGCGGGTCGAAGCCGATCAAGACGCCGACATCGCCGGCGACGAACCGTTGCTGATCGTGCAGCGTACCGGCGTGCCGCTGATGATCGACCCGAATCGCGGCGCTGCCGTCAAAGCCTTGCTGGCCAGCGAGCCGCTGGACTTGATCCTGTCCGACGACGGCATGCAGCATTATCGTCTGGCGCGTGACCTTGAGCTGGTGCTGATCGATGCCGCCCGTGGGCTCGGTAACAAGCGCTGTCTGCCCGCCGGCCCCCTGCGCGAACCCATTGAGCGTCTGCAAAGCGTCGATGGCGTACTGTTCAATGGCGCCCCCGAGGATCGCGACGGCGGTTTCGCCTTCCGTCTGCAACCCACGGCACTGGTCAATCTGCTCAGCGGCGAACGCCAGCCCCTCGATCATTTTCCAGCCGGACAGTCGCTGCATGCGGTGGCCGGGATCGGTAATCCGCAACGTTTCTTCAATACCCTCGAAGCGCTAGACTGGCGACCTGTGCCCCACGCATTTGCCGATCACGCCGAATACAGCGTGCAGGCCTTGAGTTTCACGCCGTCATTGCCGCTGGTGATGACCGAAAAGGACGCGGTGAAGTGCCGCACCTTCGCTGCCGCCGACTGGTGGTACCTGGCGGTCGATGCCGTGCCGTCGTCGGCCTTCGTGGCCTGGTTCGACACGCAACTGATGCGCCTGTTGCCGGATCGTCTTTTGCCTTAAACCGTTTTTATCCAGGGAATGTTCATGGACACCAAATTGCTCGACATCCTCGCCTGCCCGATCTGCAAAGGCCCACTCAAGCTCAGCGCCGACAAGACCGAACTGATCAGCAAGGGCGCCGGCCTGGCCTATCCGATCCGTGATGGCATCCCGGTCATGCTGGAAAGCGAAGCCCGCACCCTGACCACCGACGAGCGTCTGGATAAATGACCACAGCCTTCACCGTTGTCATCCCGTCGCGCTACGCCTCGACCCGCCTGCCGGGCAAACCGCTGCTGGACATCGCCGGCAAACCGATGATCCAGCACGTCTGGGAGCAGGCGAGCAAAAGCAGCGCCAGCCGCGTGGTCGTGGCGACTGACGATGCGCGCATCGTCGAAGCCTGCAAGGCTTTCGGCGCCGAAGTGGTGCTGACCCGTGAAGATCACAACTCCGGCACCGATCGTCTGGCCGAAGTGGCCGCGAAGCTGGGTCTGGAACCGGATGCCATCGTGGTCAACGTCCAGGGTGACGAACCGCTGATCCCGCCGAGAGTGATCGATCAGGTCGCTGCCAACCTCGCGGCCCATACCGAAGCGCGCATGGCCACCCTGGCCGAGCCGATCGAAGACGTCGAAACCCTGTTCAACCCGAATGTGGTCAAGGTCGTCAGCGACCTCAACGGACTGGCGCTGACCTTCAGTCGCGCGACTCTGCCATGGGCCCGCGACGCGTTCGCCAAAAGCCGAGACGTGCTGCCGGAAGGCGTGCCGTATCGCCGTCACATCGGCATCTATGCCTACCGCGCCGGCTTCCTTCAGGACTTCGTGAGCTGGGGGCCGTGCTGGCTGGAAAATACCGAATCTCTCGAACAACTGCGTGCCTTGTGGCACGGCGTGCGGATTCATGTGGCTGATGCCTTGATCGCACCGCCGACCGGGGTCGACACCGCCGAAGACCTCGAGCGCGTCCGTCGCCTGCTGGAGGCCTGATGCGCGTTCTGTTCGTGTGCCTGGGCAATATCTGCCGTTCGCCCACCGCCGAAGGCGTGTTGCGCCATAAATTGCGCGAAGCGGGGCTGGCGGATCAGGTCGAAGTGGCCTCCGCCGGCACCGGCGACTGGCACGTCGGCAATCCGCCGGACAAGCGCAGCCAGGCTGCGGCCAGACTGCGTGGCTATGACCTTTCGGCGCAACGCGCTCAGCAGGTCAGCCGCGCCGATTTCGCCAGCTACGACCTGATCCTCGCCATGGACAACAGCAACCTGCGCAACCTCAAGGCCTTGCGACCGTCCACCGGCAAGGCCGAGCTGGACTTGTTCCTGCGCCGTTACGAAGGTGAAGTCGACGAGGTGCCGGATCCGTATTACGACGGCGATCAGGGTTTCGAGCAGGTATTGGATCTGATCGAGCGCGCCTGCGACCGGTTGCTGATTGAAGTGAAGGGCCGGTTATGAGTTTGCAGGTACACCCTCAGGTTTCCCTGAAACCGTTCAACACTTTTGGCGTGGACGTTCGCGCACAACTGTTTGCCGAGGCCCACAGTGATGCGGATGTGCGCGAAGCCCTGGCTTACGCGATCGCTCACGATGTGCCGTTGTTGGTGATCGGCGGCGGCAGCAATCTGTTGCTCACGGCGGACATCCCGGCGCTGGTGCTGCGCATGGCCACTCGTGGCATCCGCGTCCTCAGCGACGATGGCAATCGCGTGGTCATCGAAGCCGAGGCGGGTGAGCCGTGGCATCCGTTTGTCCAGCACACGCTGGCGCTGGGTTTTTCGGGTCTGGAAAACCTCAGCCTGATCCCCGGCACCGTCGGCGCCGCGCCGATGCAGAACATCGGTGCCTACGGTGTCGAGATCAAGGATGTGTTCGCCGGCCTGACGGCGCTGGATCGCCAGACCGGCGAGCTGCGCGACTTCAGTCTGGAAGAGTGCAACTTCGCCTACCGCGATAGCGTGTTCAAGCAGCAGCCGGGTCGTTGGCTGATCCTGCGGGTGCGCTTCGCACTGGATCGAGTCGCCCATCTGCATCTGGAATACGGCCCGGTGCGTCAGCGCCTGACCGAGCAGGGTATCGAACAACCAACGCCGACAGACGTCAGCCGCGCCATTTGCAGCATCCGCAGCGAAAAACTGCCGGACCCGGCGGTGCTCGGCAATGCCGGCAGCTTCTTCAAGAACCCGCTTGTGTCGGCGGCCGTGGTCGCACAGATCAAGCAACAGCACCCGGATCTGGTGGCCTACGCGCAACCGGACGGGCAGATGAAACTCGCGGCCGGCTGGTTGATCGAGCGCGCCGGGTGGAAAGGCTTCCGTGAGGCCGATGCCGGCGTGCATAAATTGCAGGCGCTGGTGCTGGTCAACTACGGCGCGGCGACCGGGCTGCAATTGCTCGATCTGGCGCAGCGTATCCAGAAAGACATTGCAGAACGTTTCAATGTCGAGCTGGAAATGGAGCCCAACCGTTATTGAGGCTACGCTTTCAAGGCTCAATCCAAAGCCCTGCATTATTTAAAAAGTGCAGGGCTTTTTTGTTAATCCCGGGTTAACTTAGCCAGCTAACGATACAACCATTTGCTCCACCAAAGGCCCGGTGCAGACGTTTGCGTCTGCACAAGAGAGCCTCATTAGCCTGAGTCGATCTGCGTGAACCCACCGCTGATTTCCGGCGGCAGATTGCTCGACCCCATAACCTCCATGAATATGCGGGCGTGCCCATGATTACCCTGAAACTCAATGGTCAAGACCATCCACTCGATGTCACCGAGGACATGCCGCTGTTGTGGGCGATCCGTGACGTCGCCGGTTACAACGGCACCAAGTTCGGCTGCGGCATGGGCCTGTGCGGTGCGTGCACCATTCATATCGACGGCGCGCCGGCGCGCAGTTGCATCACTCCGATCGGTTCGGTGGTCGGGCAGAACGTGACCACCATCGACAACTTGCACGCCGACCCGGTAGGCCAGATCGTCCAGCAAGCCTGGCTCGACACCGCGGTGGCCCAATGCGGTTACTGCCAGGGCGGGCAAATCATGTCCGCCACCGCGTTGCTCAAGACCAACCCGAACCCAAGCGACGAGCAGATTGAAGAGGCGATGGTCGGCAACATCTGCCGCTGCGGTACCTACAACCGGATCAAGACTGCGATCCGTCAGGCATCCACTCACTTGAAGGAGGCCAAGGCATGAGCCGTCTACCGAACGATTTTGCCCTGAGTAACCTGAGTCGCCGGGGCTTCCTCAAAGGTGTCGGCGCTACCGGTGCGCTGGTGCTGGCGGCGAGCTGGGGCTGGCAGGATGCGCTGGCCGAAGACAAACCGAAGAAATTCGGTGCCGATGGCATGCCCAACGGCTGGATCGATGATCCGAAGGTCTACGTCAGCATTGCCGCCGACGGTACGGTGACTGTGGTCTGCAACCGCTCGGAAATGGGCCAGGGCGTGCGCACCAGCCTGACCATGGTGGTCGCTGATGAGCTGGAAGCCGACTGGGCCCACGTCAAGGTTCAGCAGGCGCCGGGTGATGAGGTGCGCTTCGGCAATCAGGACACCGATGGCTCGCGCAGCATGCGTCACTGGTACGAACCGATGCGTCGTTGCGGCGCCGCTGCCCGGACGATGCTGGAGCAGGCAGCCGCCGCGCAGTGGAAGGTTCCGGTCAGTGAGTGCCACGCGCAACTGCACAAAGTCATTCACACACCGTCCGGGCGCGAGCTGGGTTACGGTGAGCTGGCCGCTGCGGCCAGTGCGCTGCCGGTTCCGGGCCGAGACAGCCTGCGGCTCAAGCAGCCGTCGGAGTTCCGTTACATCGGCAAGGAAGGCACCAAAGCCATCGACGGTGCCGACATCGTCAATGGCCGTGCGGTGTACGGCGCTGACGTGCATTTCGACGGCATGCTCTACGCGGTGATTGCTCGCCCTGCGGTTTACGGCGGCAAGGTCAAGTCGGTGGACGACAGCGCCGCGCTGAAAGTGCCGGGCGTACTCAAAGTCATCCAGATCGAACCGCGGCCACTGCCTTCGGAATTTCAGCCGTTGGGTGGCGTGGCCGTGGTGGCCAGCAATACCTGGGCGGCATTGAAGGGCCGTGAAGCGCTGAAAATCGAGTGGGACGATGGCCCGAATGCCAGTTACGACTCCGTTGCCTATCGCAAGGAGATCGAAGCCGCTTCACTGAAACCGGGCAAAGTGGTGCGCAATACCGGCGACATCGACAAAGCCATCGGCAGTGCTGCCAGCACGTTCGAAGCCTCTTATTACTTGCCGCATCTGGCCCAGGCACCGATGGAGCCGATGGTCGCCATCGCTCGCTATAAAGAAGGCGTGTGCGAGGCCTGGGCGCCGAGTCAGGCACCGCAGGTCACCCGTGAGCGGATCGCTGAACGCCTCGGTTTGCCGTTCGATAACGTGACCTTCAACGTGACGCTGCTCGGCGGTGGTTTCGGTCGCAAGTCCAAGCCGGATTTCGTTGTTGAAGCTGCCATTCTGGCGAAGGAATTTCCCGGCAAGGCTGTACGGGTCCAGTGGACGCGCGAAGACGACATCCACAATTCCTATTTCCACACCGTGTCGGCCGAATACCTCAAGGCCGGTGTGGGCAAGGACGGTTTGCCGTCCGCCTGGCTGCACCGCACGGTGGCGCCGAGCATCACCGCGCTGTTTGCGCCGGGCATGAATCACGAAGCCGCGTTTGAGCTGGGCATGGGCTTCACCAACATGGCCTACGCGATTCCCAACGTGCGCCTGGAAAACCCTGAGGCCACGGTGCATACGCGGGTGGGCTGGTATCGCTCGGTGTCGAACATTCCCCATGGTTTTGCGATCCAGAGCTTCGTCGACGAACTGGCGCACAAGGCCAAGGAAGACCCGCTCAAGTACCAGATCAAATTGCTCGGTCCGGATCGGCAGATCGACCCGCGCACGCTCAGTGAAGAATGGAACTACGGCGAATCCCCCGAGCGTTATCCGATCGACACCGGACGTATGCGCACCGTGCTGGAAACCGCGGCCAAGGCCGCCGGTTGGGGGCGCAAATTGCCCAAAGGGCGCGGCCTCGGGCTGGCAGTGCATTACAGCTTCGTGACTTATGTGGCGGCGGTGATTGAGGTCGAGGTCAAGGACGATGGCACGCTGATCGTGCACAAGGCCGATATCGCCGTGGATTGCGGGCCGCAAATCAACCCTGAGCGGATCCGTTCGCAGTTCGAAGGCGCTTGTGTGATGGGCCTGGGCAATGCCGTGTGGGGCGAAATCAGCTTCAAGGACGGCAAGGTGCAACAGGACAACTTCCATATGTATGAAGTGGCACGCATGTCGCTGGCACCGAAGGAAGTGGCGGTGCATCTGGTGTCGCCGCCGGGCGAGGTGCCGCTGGGTGGTGTCGGTGAGCCGGGCGTACCGCCGATTGCGCCGGCACTGTGCAACGCGATCTTCGCTGCCACTGGCCAACGCATTCGCAACCTGCCGGTGCGCTACCAGTTGCAGGGCTGGCAGAAGGCGCAAGCGTGATGGACAGCGCCGATCTGAATGTCCTGCGTAGCGTGCTCGAATGGCGTCGTGCCGGGCAGCGGGTGGTGTTGTTCACCGTGGTGCAGACCTGGGGCACCGCGCCCCGGGCGCCCGGCGCGATGCTGGCGTTGCGTGAAGATGGCGTGGTGATCGGTTCGGTGTCCGGCGGTTGCGTCGAAGACGATCTGATTGCCCGGCTGCACGATGGGCGAATCAGCACCGACGGACCGCCGGTGCAATTGATCACCTACGGCGTGACGCAGGAAGAAGCCGCGCGCTTCGGCCTGCCTTGCGGCGGCACCCTGCGCCTGACCGAGGAACGGGTCGGTGATCCGGCGTGGGTCGCCGAGTTGCTGGCCCGCTGCGAGGCCCACGAAATTGTCGCTCGCGAGCTGAACATCGGCACTGGTGAGGTGGTGTTGCACCCGGCCGGCAAGAGCGACGCCTTGAGCTTCGACGGCCAGACCCTGCGCGCCATTTACGGTCCGCGCTGGCGCCTGCTGTTGATCGGCGCCGGGCAGTTGTCGCGGTACGTGGCCGAGATGGCGCGACTGCTGGATTTCGAAGTGCTGATCTGTGATCCGCGCACCGAATTCGTCTATGGCTGGGAAGAGCAGCATGGGCGGTTTGTGCCCGGCATGCCGGACGAGGCGGTGCTGAATATCCAGACCGATGAGCGCACGGCGATTGTCGCGCTGACTCACGATCCACGGTTGGATGACATGGCGCTGCTCACGGCGCTCGATTCCAAAGCATTCTATGTCGGTGCGCTCGGCTCACGGGTCAACAGCCGCAAACGTCGGGAAAATCTGGCTGAGCTAGGCTTGTCGGAAGCGGCCATCGCCCGTTTGCACGGGCCGATCGGTTTGCATATCGGCAGCCATTCCCCGGCGGAAATCGCCCTGTCGCTGTTGGCGGAAATCGTCGCGATCAAGAATGGTGTCGAGCTCAAGCAGAAGAAGACCGTGGAGAGTGTATGAGCCGATCCATCGGAGTGATTGTGCTGGCGGCGGGCGAGGGCAGCCGTTTTCGCGAAGTGGCGGGTGCCGACAAGGACAAGCTGCTGGCCGATTGCACCGGGCGTGACGGCGCGGTGCGTTCGGTGATCGAGCAGGTGTTGGTGAATCTGCCGGCGAGCCTCGACAATCGAGTGCTGGTGACGACCGAGGCGCGGCCGCAGGCGATGCGCATGGCGCAGGCTTACGGGTGCGACATTGTCTCGATCGAGTCCACGGGAATGGGCGACAGCATCGCGGCGGGTGTGGCAGCTTGCCCGGATGCCGATGGCTGGTTGATTGTGCTGGGCGACATGCCGTTCATCCTGCCGTCGAGTATTGAGCGGGTCGTGGCGGCGATTGCCGAGGATACGGTCAGCGTACCGACGTTGAACGGTGACTATGGGCATCCGGTCGGGTTTGGTCGCTCGTTCGCCGCAGGGCTGATGGCCTTGTCCGGTGACCGGGGCGCCAGGCCGTTGTTCGCCCAAGGGCGGGTGATTGAAGTCGCGGTGGATGATCCGGGGGGGTTGTGGGATATCGACGTGCCGGATGCGCTGGTTTTCCCGCCATCCTGATAAAACCTTGAGGCAAAAAAAAGCCCCGCCTGGATCACCAGGCGGGGCTTTTTAGTGGCGGTCGGAATCAGACGAGAGGTTTAGGCTCGTGTTCTTTTTCCTGGGCCTGTTCGTGGTGCTCGACCGCGTCCTGAACGGAACGTGGCGCTTCGGCAATCACGGCTTCAACGGCAACTTCTTCAGCGACCGGGGCAGGGGCTGCCTCGACCACTTCGGCAGCTGGAGCAGCAGCGGCGGCAGCGGCAGCCAGTTCGGCTTCCTTCTGCAGACGCTCTTCTTCACGCTTGCGACGACGCACTTCACGCGGGTCGTTCGGCGCACGGCCGCTTGGGGTCAGGGCGCTGACCGGAGCAGGCGCAGCAACTGGCGCTGGCGCTTCGGCTGCGACTGGCGCTGGTTCTGCAACAACCACTGGTTCGGCGGCCTTGGCTTCTTCAACAACAGGCGCTTCAACCACTGGCGCTGGTGTTTCAGCGACAGCCGGCTCGGCCACCCAGTTGAAAGCGGTCTGCTCTTCGCGAACTTCACGCACGGTTTCGGTCACGGTTTCAGCGACGGTTTCGACAACCGACTCTTCAACTACGGCTGGTGCTTCGAAGGTCACCGCGGGTTCGGCAGCCGCTTCAGCCTGAGGCTGAGCTTCGCGAACCGGCGCCACTTCGACTTCCGGAGCAGCAGCTACTTCGACCGGAGTGGTTGCTTCAACAACCGGTGCTTCTACTGGAGCAGTTTCCAGGGTTGCAGCGGTGGCGCGTTCAGCTTGCTCGTGGGCCTGAGCTTCGGCCGGAGCGCTGATCACGGTGCTGGCAACAGCGGCAGTAACAGCCAGGCCGGCAGCCAGATCGGCAGTGCTTGGCTCGGCGGCTTCAGCGTTTTCGGTGGATTCTTCCGAACCTTCGATCACGTTGCCATTGGCGTCACGCTGACGCTCGCGACGGTTGCTGCGACGACGCTGACCACGGGAGCGGCGGCGTGGACGATCGCCTTCGGCGTTCTCCGAACCATCTTCCGGCAGTTGCTCTTCACTGGTGGTGATTTCTTCTTCGGCTACGGCAGCAGCGGCCTGTTCGGCACGCGGTTGACGCTCTTCACGCGGAGGACGTGGTGCACGTTCTTCACGCGGCTGACGGGCCGGACGCTCTTCAGCGCTGCCGGTGGCAGCGACGGCCGGAGCGGCATCCAGAGGCTCGCGCAGTTCACGTACGCGTTCTTCACGCTCGCCACGCGGCTTGCGGTCTTCACGCGGAGCACGCGGTGCACGTTCTTCACGAGGGGCGCGTGGTGCGCGTTCTTCACGGGCTACCGGTGCTTCGTCACGGGATTCGCGTGGCTCGCGGACTTCACGTGGCTCTCGCGGTTGACGCTCTTCACGCGGCTCACGTGGTGCGCGTTCTTCACGCGGTGCACGTTCTTCGCGAGGCTTGCGTTCTTCATCGCGGCGACCGTTACGGTTGCGGCTCTGCTGACGACCGTTGCGACGCTCTTCGTTGCGGGCCGGACGCTCGGCCGCAGGTTTTTCAACCACAACCGGAGCAACAGGCTCTTCTTTAGTGGCGAACAGGCTGACCAGCGACTTCACCAGGCCTTTGAACAGGCTTGGCTCTGGCGCGGCAACCGGAGCAGGTGCCGGGGCCGGCGCGGCGACTTCGGTCGGAACCGGAGCGTTGGCGCGGGCCGGAGCGGTCTTGACGGCGGCTTCCTGGCGAACCAGGGTGCGGGTCGCGGCGGCTGGCTGGACGTCTTCGACATCGGCGGCAGCGGCAGCGATTTCGTAGCTGGACTGGTTGGTCGCGGCTTCCGGGCTGTCGTCACGCAGACGCTGAACTTCGAAATGCGGGGTTTCGAGGTGATCGTTCGGCAGGATGACGATGCGGGCGCGGGTGCGCAGTTCGATCTTGGTGATCGAGTTGCGTTTTTCGTTGAGCAGGAACGCGGCCACCGGGATCGGCACTTGAGCGCGAACTTCGGCGGTACGGTCTTTCAGGGCTTCTTCTTCGATCAGGCGCAGGATCGCCAGGGACAGCGATTCGACGTCACGGATGATCCCGGTGCCGCTGCAGCGCGGGCAGACGATGCCGCTGCTTTCGCCCAGCGAAGGACGCAGGCGTTGACGGGACATTTCCAGCAGGCCGAAGCGCGAGATGCGGCCGATCTGCACGCGGGCGCGGTCGGCTTCCAGGCATTCGCGGACTTTCTCTTCCACGGCGCGCTGGTTCTTGGCAGGGGTCATGTCGATGAAGTCGATGACGATCAGGCCGCCGATGTCGCGCAGGCGCAACTGACGGGCGATTTCTTCAGCCGCTTCAAGGTTGGTCTGCAGGGCGGTTTCTTCGATGTCGCTGCCTTTGGTGGCGCGCGCCGAGTTGATGTCGATGGACACCAGGGCTTCGGTCGGATCGATGACGATGGAGCCGCCGGACGGCAGTTCGACGACGCGCTGGAAAGCGGTCTCGATCTGGCTTTCGATCTGGAAACGGTTGAACAGCGGAACGCTGTCTTCGTACAGCTTGATCTTGCTGGCGTACTGCGGCATCACCTGGCGGATGAAGGTCAGGGCTTCGTCCTGGGCTTCAACGCTGTCGATCAGCACTTCGCCGATGTCCTGGCGCAGGTAATCGCGGATGGCGCGGATGATGACGTTGCTTTCCTGGTAGATCAGGAACGGCGCGGAACGATCCAGCGAGGCTTCCTTGATCGCGGTCCAGAGTTGCAGCAGGTAGTCGAGGTCCCACTGCATTTCTTCGCTGCTGCGGCCAAGGCCGGCAGTGCGCACGATCAGGCCCATGTCGGCTGGAGCGACCAAGCCGTTCAGCGCTTCACGCAATTCGTTGCGTTCTTCGCCTTCGATGCGACGGGAGATGCCGCCGGCACGCGGGTTGTTCGGCATCAGGACCAGATAACGACCGGCCAGGCTGATGAAGGTGGTCAGGGCTGCGCCCTTGTTGCCACGTTCTTCTTTTTCGACCTGAACGATGACTTCCTGGCCTTCGCTCAGGACGTCCTTGATGTTGACGCGGCCTTCGGGGGCTTTCTTGAAGTATTCGCGGGAGATTTCTTTGAGGGGCAGGAAGCCGTGGCGCTCGGAGCCGAAATCGACAAAGGCAGCCTCAAGGCTTGGTTCGATGCGAGTGATACGGCCTTTATAGATGTTGGCCTTTTTCTGCTCGCGTGCACCGGATTCGATGTCCAGGTCGTAGAGGCGCTGGCCATCTACCAGTGCAACACGCAACTCTTCGGGTTGAGTTGCGTTAATCAGCATTCTTTTCATGTAGTACCGTCGGTTTCCGGGCTGCCGGAAACGGCGTTCGGCACACACGACTTCTCACGGTCGGTGTCAGGTGCGTCGGGAGTGGTTGGCCATTCCCGTGTCCAGCGATGTCCGGCCAATTGGGCCGTTATCGCGACGTACGCGTCCTGCTTGCTGTGGCTACTTAAGCACTCAGTCAGGAGGAGGAATCAACCGTGGCTGTGGACGAGATGAAGCGTCTTGATAAAACCTGTTGCTACACAGTCCAGCGGTTGTGCATCTCCACCCTACACGTATCCCTGATAATTCGGGTGCTGCCGCGCGCAGAATCCGCAGCGGGTTGGCATTTACCGTGAGCTCCGAAAGGGGAGGTCACGCATCATGGCTAATTCAGGCGGTGTTTCCGGCGTCTTCGCTCGGGGTCATCCGCGGCTGACTGCACTTTGTGAACTGGCCGTGAATATGGCTCGCGTGGCGAGTCAGAACTCTGCTTTGCGGCGTGATTCAGGCCTCATGTCACCTGCGCTTGTTACAGCTGCAAACTCCACCGTTACGTAGCGAAAGCCCCGTAGGACGGCCTCGCGTCCTGGTGAATTGCGTTGGTCAGGGCCGGTTTTTGACCGTGGTTCCGCTGTCCAGGCCGCTTTTGGCGGCGTTCGCGACTATAGCAGCAATGATTAAGTGCTTCAATTCCATAAAAATTGTTATCATCCGCGCCATGACGACTACTGCCCCTTCGACTCCAGGCGTTCAATTGCTTGAGGTCTCGCCGGAATATGCCGGCCAACGAATCGACAATTTTCTCCTCGCCCGGCTAAAAGGCGTGCCCAAGACCTTGATTTACCGCATTTTGCGCAAAGGCGAAGTGCGCGTGAACAAAGGTCGGATCAAGCCCGAATACAAGCTGCAGGCCGGCGACATCGTGCGCGTGCCGCCCGTTCGCGTGCCTGAGCGCGACGAGCCAGTGCCTTTGGCCCAGGGTCTGTTGCAGCGCCTGGAAGCCTCGATTGTCTACGAAGACAAGGCCCTGATCGTGATCAACAAGCCCGCCGGCATTGCGGTTCACGGTGGCAGTGGCTTGAATTACGGCGTTATCGAAGCCTTTCGTCAGTTGCGTCCCGATGCCAAGGAGCTCGAGCTGGTTCACCGTCTCGACCGTGATACCTCCGGCCTGCTGATGATCGCCAAGAAACGCAGCATGTTGCGTCACTTGCATGCCGCGTTGCGCGGTGATGGCGTCGATAAGCGCTACATGGCATTGGTTCGCGGCAACTGGGCGACCTCGATCAAGCAAGTCCGTGCATCACTCGGCAAGAGCAATCTGCGCTCCGGTGAGCGCATGGTCGAGGTTGACGAGGAGGAGGGCAAGGAGTCTGTGACCGTGTTCAAGGTCCTGCGTCGCTTTGGCGATTTTGCCACTCTGATTGAAGCCAAGCCGATCACCGGTCGCACGCACCAGATCCGCGTCCACACATTGCACGCCGGGCACTGCATTGCCGGTGACACCAAATACGGCGATGACAGTTTCAGTAAGGAAATTCGTGATCTGGGCGGCAAGCGCCTGTTCCTGCACGCCTACATGCTGACCGTGCCGCTGCCCGATGGCGGTGAACTCAAGTTGCAGGCGCCGGTCGATGAAATGTGGGCCAAGACTGTGGAGCGATTGAGTGCGCCCATCTGATTACAAACTGCTGATTTTCGATTGGGACGGCACGCTGGCTGATTCCATTCATCGGATTGTCGAGGCAATGCACTCGGCGTCCGGGCGCTCCGGTTTCGAGCTGCGTGATGACTTTGCCGTCAAAGGCATTATCGGTCTGGGATTGCCCGAGGCGATCCGTACGCTGTATCCCGAAATCAGCGATGCCGAAATGACCTTGTTTCGCGAGTATTACGCCGATCACTACATCGCCGCGGAAGCCGAGCCTTCGCCGTTGTTCGAGGGCGTAGTCGAGTCGATGGCGTCTTTTCGCGAACAGGGTTACCACCTGGCGGTCGCGACCGGCAAGAATCGTCGCGGGCTGGATCGGGTGCTCAAGGCCAATGGCTGGGAAGATTATTTCGATATCACCCGCGCTGCCGATGAAACTGCAAGCAAGCCGCACCCTCTGATGCTGGAGCAGATCCTTGCGCATTGCGGTGTGCGTGCCGAACAGGCGCTGATGGTCGGCGATTCGTCCTTCGATCTGTTGATGGCGCGCAATGCGGGGATGGATTCGGTGGCGGTCAGCTACGGCGCGCAGTCGATCGAATCGCTGCAGCAGTTCGAGCCGCGACTGTCGATCGACCATTTTTCCGAATTGCATGCCTGGCTGGGGAAGCAGGCTTAATACGTTTTTGCTGGGGTGGATGGCATGACCGACGAATGGAAAGCACCGGCCAAGGCAACCGCCGACGACGGTGACGCGAAAAGCTGGAAGCTGCTGGAAAAGACTCTGCTGGCCAGCGTGCAGGAGCAGCGTCGTTCGCGCCGCTGGGGTATCTTCTTCAAGCTGTTGACCTTTGTTTATCTGTTCGTGGCGCTGATCCTGTTTACGCCGTTGATGGATATGGAGAAAAGCGCCACGCGCAGTGGCAATTACACCGCGTTGATCGACGTCACCGGCATGATCGCCGATAAAGAACCTGCCAGTGCCGACAATATCGTCGGCAGTCTGCGCGCGGCGTTCGAGGACAAGAAGGTCAAGGGCGTAATCCTGCGCATCAACAGTCCGGGCGGCAGTCCAGTGCAGTCGGGTTATGTTTATGACGAGATCAAGCGCCTGCGCGGCTTGCATCCTGATATCAAGCTGTATGCGGTGATTTCTGATCTGGGCGCCTCCGGTGCTTATTACATTGCCAGCGCGGCGGATCAAATTTATGCCGACAAGGCCAGTCTGGTGGGCTCAATTGGTGTGACGGCAGCCGGCTACGGGTTTGTCGGTACGATGGAGAAGCTTGGCGTCGAGCGTCGCACTTACACCTCTGGTGAGCACAAGGCGTTCCTGGATCCGTTCCAGCCGCAAAAGCCGGAAGAGACAGCGTTCTGGCAGAGCGTGCTGGATACCACGCACAAGCAGTTCATCAACAGCGTCAAGCAGGGACGCGGTGATCGCCTGAAGGACAAGGATCATCCGGAGCTGTTCTCCGGTCTGGTCTGGTCGGGTGAGCAGGCGCTGCCGCTGGGTTTGATCGACGGCCTGGGTAATGCCAGTTCGGTGGCGCGTGATGTGATTGGCGAAAAAGAGCTGGTGGATTTCACCGTTCAGGAATCGCCGTTCGATCGCTTCTCGAAGAAGCTCGGAGCCAGCGTTGCCGAGAAACTGGCAATGTGGATGGGTTTTAACGGCCCGTCTTTACGCTGATCGAATGCTGCAAGAAAAACCGGCCTGAGGGCCGGTTTTTTTGTGGGTCAGGGAATCTGTACGCCTTCGGCCAGCAGCATGTCGATCAGGCGAATCAGTGGCAGGCCGATCAGGCTGGTGGCGTCCGGGCCTTCGGTGGACTGGAACAGGCTCACGCCCAGCTCCTCGGCCTTGAAGCTGCCGGCGCAGTCGTAGGGCTGCTCGGCGCGCAGGTAGCGCTCGACGCGGGCCTGATCCAGTGTGCGCATGTGCACAGTGAAGGGCACGCAGTCGACCTGGCACTGGCCGGTCTGGCTATTGAGCAGTGCCAGGCCGGTGAGGAAGGTCACGCTGGCGCCGCTGGCGGCCAGCAGTTGTTCGCGAGCTTTTTCGAAAGTGTGGGGCTTGCCGATAATGCGCTCGCCGAGTACGGCGACCTGGTCGGAGCCGATGATCAGGTGAGCAGGGTGGCTGTCGGCCAGTGCCCGTGCTTTCTGTTCGGCGAGGCGTTTGACCAGTTCGATTGCCGATTCTCCCGGGCGATGACTTTCGTCGATGTCCGGCGAGCTGCAGACGAACGGCAAGCGCAGGCGATTGAGCAATTCCCGACGATAGGTCGAGCTTGAAGCGAGTAATAAAGGCAGCATTCGCGTCTCCAGAGGCAGGTTGCAGATTCTAGCGGAGGCTCGCAAGTGACGGACAGGGCACAATTTCCTTTGACATGGGTGGGGGCATCCCTATAATGCTGCGCCTATGTTGAATGACCCGATTCCACCTCACGTTGACCCGCGCAAATTGGCTGACCGTGGCACCACCCTTCAAGGTGAACTGCTGCTGGCCGATTTGAAGAGACTCTGCGACCCGCTTTCCGACGATGTCGGTACGGTGCAGGCCAAACTCGTTTTTGAACGAGATGAACGTAAATCTGTGGTGATCCACAGCTTTATCGACACCGAAGTCAAAATGGTTTGCCAGCGTTGTCTTGAGCTGGTCACCCTGCCGATCCACAGCGAGTGCAGTTACGCTGTAGTGAAGGAGGGTGCGAATACCCAGTCGTTACCGAAAGGTTATGACGTGCTGGAACTGGGCGAAGATCCATTGGATCTGCAGTCACTGATCGAGGAGGAGCTTCTGCTCGCCTTGCCCATTGTGCCTGCTCATCATCCGGAAGAATGCCAGCAGCCGGCGGGAGCAGATGAGCCCGAACCGAGCGAGGACGAGGTAACGCGGTCCAACCCGTTCAGTGTATTGGCGCAGTTAAAGCGTGACCCAAACGTTTAGGAGTTAATCAATTATGGCTGTTCAGCAGAACAAAAAATCCCGCTCTGCCCGTGACATGCGCCGTTCGCACGACGCTCTCGAGGCTAGCACCCTGTCTGTAGAAAAAACCACTGGTGAAGTTCACCTGCGTCACCACGTATCGCCAGAAGGCGTATACCGTGGCCGTAAAGTGATCGACAAGGGCGCTGACGAGTAATCACTTGTCCGCTCAAGTCATCGCGATTGACGCAATGGGCGGGGACTTCGGTCCCCGCAGCATTGTTCAGGCCAGCCTTGCTTGCCTTTCTGCTACGCCCTCGCTGCACCTGACCCTCGTCGGTCAACCCTCCCTTCTTGAAGAATTGATCACCGGCCAATCGGCTGCCGATCGCGCGCGCCTGACGGTTGTTCCGGCGTCCGAAGTCATCACCATGGACGAAAAACCTGCCCAGGCTCTGCGTGGCAAGCCGGATTCGTCGATGCGTGTCGCCCTCGAATTGCTGCGTGACGGCAAGGTCCAGGCCTGTGTCAGTGCCGGTAATACCGGTGCGCTGATGGCTCTGTCGCGCTTTGTGCTCAAGACTCTGCCGGGGATTGATCGTCCGGCCATGGTGGCCGCGATTCCTACGCAGAAGGGCTACTGCCAGTTGCTCGATCTGGGCGCCAACGTCGATTGCAGTGCCGAGCATCTGCTGCAATTCGCTGTGATGGGTTCTGTGGCCGCGCAAACCCTGGGCATTGCCCGTCCGCGCGTCGCGCTGCTCAATATCGGCACCGAAGACATCAAGGGCAATCAGCAGGTCAAGCTGGCGGCGACTTTGTTGCAGGCCGCCAGAGGCATCAATTACATCGGTTTCATCGAAGGCGACGGCCTGTATCGTGGCGAGGCGGACGTGGTGGTTTGCGACGGTTTCGTCGGCAATATCCTGCTCAAGTCCAGCGAAGGCCTGGCGACGATGATCGCCGCTCGCATCGAGGCTCTGTTCAAGAAAAACCTCCCTTCGCGCATCGTGGGTGCCTTGGCGTTGCCATTGATGAAGCGTCTGCAGGCTGATCTGGCGCCTGCGCGACATAACGGCGCAAGCTTTCTCGGCTTGCAGGGGATCGTGGTGAAAAGTCACGGTTCCGCCGGGGTTCAGGGCTTTCAGAGCGCCATTCAGCGGGCGTTGATCGAGATTCAGGAGAATCTTCCGGAGCGCCTGCACGGTCGTCTGGAGGATTTGTTGTCTTAGGCGTTTTCGTCGGACAATGCTTAAATGTGACCGCCCGGTTCAAAGGGCCATCCAACTGTCAGTTTCTTGCGTCCCTCTAGCGGGATGCCATTTTTCCGACGACAAGATCATTAGGGGCTTGTTACATGTCTGCTTCCCTCGCATTCGTCTTTCCAGGACAGGGTTCGCAGTCCCTCGGCATGCTGGCCGAGCTGGGCGCGCAACATCCGCTGATCCTCGAAACTTTCAAAGAAGCATCCGATGCTCTGGGCTACGACCTGTGGGCACTGACCCAGCAGGGCCCGGAAGAGCTGCTCAATCAAACCGACAAAACCCAACCGGCCATTCTGACCGCTTCGATCGCCCTGTGGCGTCTGTGGCTGGCTGAAGGTGGTGCGCGTCCGGCCTTCGTTGCCGGTCACAGCCTGGGTGAATACAGCGCACTGGTCGCTGCCGGCAGCCTGAGCCTGGCGGACGCGGTAAAACTCGTCGAGCGCCGTGGCCAACTGATGCAGGAAGCCGTTCCAGCCGGGCAGGGCGGCATGGCTGCCATCCTCGGTCTGGAAGATGCTGACGTGCTGGCAGCTTGTGCCGAAGCGGCTCAAGGCGAAGTGGTCAGCGCGGTGAATTTCAATTCCCCGGGTCAGGTGGTGATCGCTGGCGCCAAGGCGGCTGTCGAGCGCGCCATTGAAGGCTGCAAGGCTCGTGGCGCCAAGCGAGCCATGCCGCTGCCGGTCAGCGTGCCATCGCACTGTGAGCTGATGCGCCCGGCTGCCGAGCGCTTTGCCGAGTCCATCGCCGCCATCGACTGGCAGGCGCCGCAGATCCCTGTGGTGCAGAACGTCAGCGCTCAGGTGCCGGCGGATCTGGAAACCCTCAAGCGCGACCTGCTGGAGCAACTCTACAAGCCGGTTCGCTGGGTCGAGTCCGTACAGACTCTGGCAGCGAAAGGCGCGACCAATCTGGTCGAGTGCGGCCCTGGCAAAGTGCTGGCCGGCCTGAACAAGCGTTGCGCCGAAGGCGTTTCGACTTCCAACCTCAATACCCCAGACGCTTTCGCTGCTGCTCGCGCAGCGGCTGTCTGAATCAGGAGAAGCTTGCATGAGTCTGCAAGGTAAAGTTGCACTGGTCACCGGCGCAAGCCGTGGTATCGGCCAGGCTATCGCACTGGAACTGGGTCGTCAGGGCGCCATCGTTGTTGGCACCGCGACTTCCGCTTCGGGCGCTGAGCGTATTGCTGCGACCCTGAAGGAAAACGGCATTCAGGGCGCAGGTTTCGAACTGAACGTCACCAGCGATGAGTCGGTCACCAAGGTGCTCGCGAGCATCCAGGAGCAGTTCGGTGCTCCGGTGGCGATCCTGGTCAACAATGCCGGCATCACTCGCGATAACCTGATGATGCGCATGAAAGACGACGAGTGGTACGACGTGATCGATACCAACCTGAACAGTCTGTATCGCCTGTCCAAGGGCGTTCTGCGCGGCATGACCAAGGCGCGTTGGGGTCGAATTATCAGTATTGGCTCGGTGGTGGGTGCCATGGGCAACGCTGGCCAAGTAAACTATGCAGCCGCCAAGGCCGGTCTGGAAGGTTTCAGCCGTGCCATGGCGCGTGAAGTCGGTTCGCGTTCGATTACGGTCAACTCGGTAACCCCAGGGTTCATCGACACCGATATGACTCGCGAGCTGCCTGAAGCACAGCGTGAAGCCTTGCAGACGCAGATTCCGCTGGGCCGTCTGGGACAAGCTCAAGAGATCGCTTCCGTGGTCGCTTTTCTTGCATCCGACGGTGCGGCATACGTGACCGGGGCTACAATCCCGGTGAACGGCGGGATGTACATGTAATTCAAATGTGACGGATTGCTTCAAAAAAATGTCATACGAGCTGTCTAAAATCCGTTATAAAGCTGCAATCTATTTATAGGCAGAGGGCCGCAGGGTTTGAGGAGTGAAGCTTTCAGTTGAAAAGCTGAAAAGTCTTTCTATACACTTACCCACTGGCCAGCTGCCTGAATTTGTCCATTAGGAGTGAAAACAAGGTATGAGCACCATCGAAGAGCGCGTCAAGAAAATCGTTGCCGAGCAACTGGGTGTTAAAGAAGAAGAAGTGGTAAACACCGCTTCCTTCGTAGAAGACCTGGGTGCCGACTCCCTTGACACCGTTGAGCTGGTGATGGCTCTGGAAGAGGAATTCGAGACCGAAATCCCTGACGAAGAAGCTGAGAAGATCACTACTGTACAAGCTGCAATCGACTACGTTACTAGCCACCAGGCGTAATAGTTTGTAATCGTTGCTTGCTGTCATGGAAAAACCGCACTGCCATCATGGCGTGCGGTTTTTTCTTTAGGCCTGATGCAAAGTCGTCATTTGAAAAAGGAGAGTGCTGTGTCGCGTAGACGCGTCGTAGTCACCGGTATGGGTATGTTGTCGCCACTGGGCACGGATGTGCCGAGCAGTTGGCAGGGCATTCTGGCTGGCCGCAGTGGCATTGGTCTGATCGAACACACCGACCTTTCTGCCTATTCCACCCGCTTTGGCGGCTCGGTAAAGGGCTTCAATGTCGAGGAATACCTGTCGGTCAAGGAAGCGCGCAAGCTCGACCTGTTCATTCAGTATGGTCTGGCGGCCGGCTTTCAAGCCGTACGCAATGCCGGTCTGAAAGTCACCGATGCCAACCGTGAACGCATTGGCGTGGCCATGGGTTCGGGTATCGGCGGTCTGACCAACATCGAAGAAACCAGCCGCACCTTGCACGAGACCGGTCCGCGCCGGATTTCTCCGTTCTTTGTGCCTGGCTCGATCATCAATATGATTTCCGGTTTCCTGTCCATCCACCTGGGTGCACAGGGGCCTAACTACGCTATCGCCACAGCGTGTACCACCGGTACGCACTGCATCGGCATGGCAGCCCGTAACATCATGTACGACGAAGCCGACGTGATGATTGCCGGCGGCGCCGAAATGGCCGCGTGCGGTCTGGGCATGGGCGGCTTTGGCGCTTCTCGCGCACTGTCGACCCGCAACGATGAACCGACCCGTGCCAGCCGTCCATGGGACAAGGGCCGTGACGGCTTCGTACTGTCCGACGGTGCCGGTGCGCTGGTGCTCGAAGAGCTCGAGCACGCCAAGGCCCGTGGCGCGACCATCTACGCCGAGCTGATCGGTTTCGGCACCAGTGGCGATGCGTTCCACATGACTTCGCCACCTGCCGACGGCGCCGGTGCTGCACGCTGCATCACCAATGCGCTGCGTGACGCGAAGATCAATGTCGATCAAGTGCAATACATCAACGCCCACGGTACTTCGACGCCGGCCGGCGACCTCGCCGAAGCCAATGCGATCAAGTCGGTGTTCGGTGATCACGCCTACAAACTGGCGGTCAGCTCCACCAAGTCCATGACCGGTCACCTGTTGGGTGCAGCGGGCGCGGTCGAGGCGATCTTCAGTGTGCTGGCGATCAACAGCCAGGTGGCGCCACCGACCATCAACCTCGATGAGCCGGATGAAGGCTGCGATCTCGACTTTGTGCCGCACACCGCACGCAACATGGACATCGATGTCGTACTGTCCAACTCGTTCGGGTTTGGCGGCACCAACGGCACGTTGGCGTTCCGTCGGTTCGCCGGCTGATGGACTGCTGGGTCGACGGTCAACCGGCTGACGCTCTGTCGCTGAAAGATCGCGGCCTGGCTTACGGCGACGGTCTGTTCGAGACCATCGCCGTATGTGGCGGCCAGCCTTTGCTGCTGGAGCGTCACCTGACTCGGCTGGCCGAGGGCTGTTCACGCCTGGCCATCGCGGCCGATATCGAGCTGATCCGTAGCGAGCTGCAAGCCTATGCAGCGGCCATGGGCGAGGGGGTGCTCAAACTCATCCTCACCCGCGGCGACGGTTTGCGCGGTTATGCGCCGGATCCTTCGGCGCAGGGCCGACGGATTCTGCAAGGCAATCCTCCTGCGGCGTATCCTGCTGTCCATGGCGAGCAAGGCGTTCGCCTGTTCCCGTGTACGACGCGTTTATCTGTTCAGCCCTTGCTGGCAGGTCTCAAGCACCTCAATCGTCTGGAACAGGTCCTCGCTCGCGCCGAATGGCAAGACAGCGAGCACGCGGAAGGCCTGATGCTCGACCAGACGGGGCGTGTGATCGAAGGTGTGTTCAGCAACCTGTTTTTGGTACGTGACGGCGTGTTGGTCACGGCGGATCTGAAACGTTGCGGCGTGGCTGGCGTGATGCGCGCCGAATTATTGTTTCAGGCAGCGTCATCGGGTATCCCCGTGCAAATCACCGATATCAGCCTTGAACAGCTGCAATGGGCCGATGAAGTCTTTGTCTGCAACAGCGTGTATGGCGTCTGGCCGGTACGCGCGTACGCTGCACTGAGCTGGCCGGTTGGGCCGCTCACCCGTAAACTGCAAACCATTGCCCGCACGCTACTGGATGCCTGATTCGTGAGACGTAAACTTTTGCTGCTGCTGGAAACCGGACTGGTTCTGGCAGGGCTGCTGCTGGGCGCCAGCGCCTGGAAGATTCATTCGGCGCTGGAACAGCCCCTGAACATCACGCAGGAAGAATTGCTGGATGTGCCGAAGGGTTCCACGCCGACCCGTACTATTCTCGGCCTTGAAGCGGATGGTGTGATCAAGGACGCATTCTGGCTGCGCATTTACTGGCGCTTCAATCTGTCCGGCACCCCGATCCACACGGGCGAGTACCGCATGCAGCCGGGCATGACTGTCAAGGGCCTGATCGAACTGTGGAAGCGTGGCGAAGTGGTTCAATACAGCCTGACACTCGTCGAGGGCTGGAATTTCCATCAGGTGCGCGCCGCACTGGCGAAAGATGAAAAGATCGAACAGACCCTGACCGGCCTGAGCGACAGTGATGTGATGAGCAAGATCGGCCACAAGGGCGTGTTTCCCGAAGGTCGATTCTTCCCCGATACCTACCGCTTTGTGCGCGGGGTTTCCGATACCGAGCTGCTGAAAAAGGCGTTCGACCGCCTTGACGAAGTGCTGGCCAAGGAATGGGAAAGTCGTTCCGCCGATGCGCCGTATACCGAACCGTATCAGGCACTGATCATGGCCTCGCTGGTGGAGAAGGAAACCGGCGTTCCCCAGGAGCGTGGCCAGATTGCCGGTGTGTTCGTGCGCCGCATGGCCCTGGGCATGCAGCTGCAGACCGACCCGACGGTGATCTACGGTCTGGGTGATCGCTACAACGGCAAGCTGACCCGTGCTCATCTCAAGGAAGCCACGCCGTACAACACCTATGTGATTCCCGGGTTGCCGCCGACGCCGATTGCGATGGTCGGCCGCGAGGCGATTCACGCGGCGTTGAACCCGGTGGAAGGAACCAGCCTCTACTTTGTCGCCCGTGGCGACGGCAGCCACGTATTCTCCGACGACCTCGATGCACACAACAGTGCGGTGCGTGAGTTCCAGCTCAAACGGCGCTCGGATTACCGCTCGAGCCCGGCGCCGGCCTCGACGCCGGAAGCCACTCCGGCCACTGGCGAGGCCGTTCCTGCCGCATCCCCCGACACGGCGCCCGAGTCGTTGCCGCAAGTTCCTGCGCAGGAACCCGCGCCGACGCCGGAAACTGGAGCGGTCTCACCGCAAAACGCGCAATGACTTTGATTAAGGACTGCCTGTGACTGGCTTGTTTATTACCCTGGAAGGCCCGGAAGGCGCCGGCAAAAGCACCAACCGCGAATACCTCGCCGAGCGCCTGCGCGCCGCCGGTATCGAAGTGGTGCTGACCCGTGAGCCAGGCGGTACGCCGCTGGCCGAGCGCATTCGAGAGGTGTTGCTGGCACCGGTCGACGAAGTGATGAACCCGGACACCGAGCTGCTGCTGGTGTTCGCCGCCCGTGCCCAGCATCTGGCTGAAGTCATCCGACCGGCGCTCGCCCGTGGCGCGGTAGTGTTGTGTGACCGTTTCACTGATTCGACTTACGCCTATCAGGGTGGCGGCCGCGGCTTGTCGCTGGAACGCATCGCGGCGCTGGAGACTTTCGTGCAGGGTGATCTGCGCCCCGATCTGACATTGATTTTCGATCTGCCGGTGGAAATCGGCCTGGCCCGTGCCAGCGCTCGAGGTCGTCTGGATCGCTTCGAGCTGGAAGGCCGTGAGTTTTTCGAGGCTGTGCGCAGTGCGTTCCTCAAGCGTGCCGAGGCCGATCCTGCGCGTTACGTGCGGATCGACGCCGGTCAGCCGTTGGTCAAGGTTCAACAATCGCTGGATACCCTGATTCCGAACTTGCTGGAGCTTTGCCGTGGCTGAGGCCTATCCATGGCAGGACAGCCTCTGGCAGCAACTGGCCGGGCGTACTCAACACGCCCACGCGTATCTGCTGCACGGGCCGGCCGGGATCGGCAAGCGTGCGCTGGCCGAGCGGCTGATGGCCAGCCTGTTGTGCCAGCGTCCGACGCCTGAAGCCTGCGGCGAGTGCAAGTCCTGCCTGCTGCTCAAGGCGGGCAGCCATCCGGACAATTACATTTTGGAGCCGGAAGAGGCGGACAAGGCGATCAAGGTCGACCAGGTGCGCGATCTGGTCAGTTTCGTGGTGCAGACCGCGCAACTGGGCGGGCGCAAGGTGGTGCTGATCGAGCCGGTGGAGTCGATGAACATCAACGCCGCCAACGCCTTGCTCAAGAGCCTTGAAGAGCCGTCCGGCGACACCGTGCTGTTGCTGGTCAGTCACCAGCCGAGCCGTCTGCTGCCGACCATCAAGAGTCGTTGTGTGCAGCAGGCCTGTCCGCTGCCGAGCGAGGCCATGAGCCTGCAATGGCTGGCTCGGGCGCTGCCGGAATGTTCCGAAGACGAACGTGTCGAACTCTTGACCCTGGCCGCTGGTTCGCCGCTGGCGGCCGTGACGTTGCAGGGACAGGGCGTGCGCGAACAGCGCGCGCAAGTTGTGGAAGGCGTGAAGAAGCTGCTCAAGCAGCAGCAATCGCCGACGCAGCTGGCCGAGGAGTGGAAAAACATTCCGATGCTGCGTCTGTTCGACTGGTTCTGCGACTGGTCGAGCCTGATCCTGCGTTATCAATTGACCCAGGATGAAGCGGGCCTGGGCCTGACCGACATGCGCAAGGTTGTGCAGTATCTGGCGCAGAAAAGCGCTCAGGCTAAAGTGCTCGATATCCAGGACTGGATTCTCGCCCAGCGCCAGAAAGTCCTGAGCAAGGCCAACCTCAACGCGGCATTGCTGCTGGAAGCGTTGTTGGTGCAATGGGCGAGTCTGCCTGGCCAAAGATAAGAATGTGTACCTAGACTCTGAACATCAGCAGTGGAGGTCAACATGAATGAACCCGTGAGCCCGGGGCCGCGCAACGGCATCTTGTCCCTGACCATCAAGGACAAATCCGTGCTTTATGCCGCTTACATGCCGTTCATCAGGAACGGCGGCCTGTTCATCCCCACCAACAAGAGCTACAAGTTGGGCGACGAGGTGTTCATGCTGTTGCATCTGATGGATGAAGCGGAAAAGATTCCGGTGGCCGGCAAAGTCGCCTGGATCACCCCCAAAGGCGCCCAGGGCAATCGCGCGGCCGGCGTCGGCGTGCAATTCAACGATGGCGACAACACCGCCCGCAGTCGCATCGAAACCCATCTGGCCGGAGCCCTGAAGTCCGACCGTCCCACTCATACGATGTAAGTTGCAGTCCTTTTTATGCTCGTAGATTCCCATTGTCACCTTGATCGCCTCGACCTTGCCGTCCACGACGGCTCTCTGGATGCCGCACTGGATGCGGCTCGTCAGCGCGGAGTCGGTCACTTTCTGTGCATCGGCGTCAGTGCCGACAACGCCGCCGATGTCAAAGCGCTGGCCGAGCGCTATGAAGACGTCGATTGTTCTGTCGGCGTGCATCCGCTGGATGTGCAGCCCGGCGCGGCACCGGCACTGGACTGGCTGCTGCACGAGCTCAATCACCCGAAAGTGGTGGCGATCGGTGAAACCGGTCTGGACTACCACTACGAGCCGGAAGCCGCCCAGCTGCAGCAGGAATCGTTCCGTCTGCACCTGCAGGCCGCCCGGCAGACCGGCAAGCCAGTGATCATCCATACCCGTGGCGCCCGCGCCGACACGCTTGAGCTGTTGCGCGAAGCCGCGCTGCCCCAGGCCGGTGTGCTGCATTGCTTCACCGAAGACTGGGACATGGCCAGGGCAGCGCTGGACATGGGTTATTACATTTCCCTGTCGGGCATCGTCACCTTCCGCAATGCCGATGCGCTGCGCGATGTGGCGAGCAAGGTTCCAGCCGATCGCCTGCTGGTGGAAACCGATTCGCCATACCTGGCGCCGATCCCCTATCGCGGCAAGCCGAACCTGCCGCAATACGTGCGGGAAGTGGCAGAGTTTCTGGCAATGCTGCGGGGTGAAAACTACGAGCGTTTTGCCGAGCAGACCACGCAGAACTTCAAGCGGCTGTTTCCGCAGGCACACGTAAAAGCCTGAATCGCAGGCAAAAAAAACCCGGGTTCTGGGGGGTGAATCCGGGTTAAGACCATTAGGAGTAAAACAAAGGCACGCGGTCCTTTGGTACCTTTACCGGCGCGACACTTGGGGGAGATGTCGCCCGACAGTTCAAGTATTGATCAGTCTGGCGTTCAGTCCAGTGGGGCAGTCGGGGTTTTTAAACAAATTTGGAATACGTTCGCTTCGGTTATGTTCTCATTGCCGTGCAAACGTTCGTGAAATGAACAAGAAACACAGATATGGTCGGATGATCCGTGCATTTTTGCGCAAGTTAGGCATAATACGCGGCTTCGAATTTTGACCCCTACAGACCTTTTCTTATGCACAAAGAACCTCGTAAGGTCCGTGAGTTTCGTCGCCGCGAGCAAGAAATTCTCGATACCGCGCTCAAGCTGTTCCTCGAACAAGGTGAAGACAGTGTCACCGTCGAGATGATTGCTGATGCCGTGGGTATCGGCAAAGGCACGATCTACAAGCACTTCAAGTCCAAGGCCGAGATCTACCTGCGCCTGATGCTCGATTACGAGCGCGACTTGAACGAGCTGTTGCATTCGGCCGATGTCGACAAGGACAAGGAAGCCCTGTCCCGTGCCTACTTTGAATTCCGCATGCGTGACCCGCAGCGCTATCGCCTGTTCGATCGCCTGGAAGAAAAGGTGGTCAAGGGCAATCAGGTGCCGGAGATGGTCGAGGAGCTGCACAAGATCCGTGCCTCGAACTTCGAACGTCTGACGCTGCTCATCAAGGGCCGCATCAGCGAAGGCAAGCTCGAAGACGTGCCGCCGTACTTCCACTACTGCGCATCCTGGGCGCTGGTGCACGGCGCGGTGGCGCTGTATCACTCGCCGTTCTGGAGCAATGTGCTGGAAGATCAGGAAGGTTTCTTCCAGTTCCTGATGGATATCGGCGTGCGCATGGGCAACAAGCGCAAGCGCGACCCTGAAACGCCAAGCAGCTGAATCATTCAGTCGCCTTATGCGCCGTGTTTTTCGCTACATGGCGCAGTACCGCAGGAATATACTCAGGCATAGGGCTTGCTAAAACTTGAATTGTGAGTCAAGTTTTAGTCGCTCGATTTTCCATCGCCGGAGTGCTTCATGATCGTTGACCGTCAAGGCAGGCGTTTTCGCAATTTGCGGATCAGTCTGACTTCAGCCTGCAATTACGCCTGTACCTACTGCGTGCCCAACGGCAAGCGGCTGGTGGCTGCGCAGGATGAACTGTCGGCCGAGGCCATGGCACGTGGCGTGGCCTATCTGATCGAAGCGGCCGGTATCGAGAGCCTGCGTATCACCGGTGGCGAGCCGCTGGTCAGCCCCAAGCTCGAGTCGTTCATGAGCGCCGTCGGCAAGATGGGCCTGGAAGACATCAGCCTGACCACCAACGGCCAGCTCCTGGCGAAAAAACTCCCGTTGCTGGTCGATGCCGGCCTGCGACGCATCAACGTTTCCCTCGATACCCTGGACGCCGGCGCGTTCCGCAGCATCGCCCGTGGTGGCGATCTGGCCACTGTGCTGGATGGCATGGATCAGGCGGCAGCGGCGGGGATGAAGATCAAGGTCAACATGGTGCCGCTGCGCGGGCAGAACCTCGACCAGGTGATGCCGTTGCTCGATTACTGCCTTGAACGCGGCTTTGAACTGCGTTTCATCGAGTTGATGCGAATGGGCCACCTGGCCACCGACTCCAATGCCTTCCTGCAACAGTTTGTCAGCCTGCAACAGCTGCTGAGTCTGATCGGCGAGCATTACGAGTATGCGCAAACCGACGCGCCGGTGGACGCCACGGCTGTTCGCTATGCGATTCCCGGTCTGGGCAATTTCGGCGTGATCGCCAACGAGAGCGTGCCGTTCTGCCGAACCTGCTCGCGCCTGCGCCTGTCGTCCACCGGATGGCTGCATGGTTGCCTGTCGTCGAGCAACCGCCACTATGTCGGTGACCTGCTCGACAAACCGCGTCACGAGGCGCTGCCGGCGTTGCAACGATTGCTGGTCAAGGCGTTGGGCGACAAGCAGGAAGTCGCATTCTCTGGTGGCGCCACCGTCATGAAGATCATCGGCGGCTGAAAATCCTCATCGCGAGCAGGCTCGCTCCCACAGGTAAATGCTGCCTCCTGTGGGAGCGAGCCTGCTCGCGATTACGATCGAACAATCGACGAAGATCTGGAAATGGCGCAAAAGCTGCATCCTACGGCCATTCGCCGGTTTTCCGTCACCGGCTTCTGGAGGATTAGGATGCGTAGCCTGGTTTTGCTGCTGGCCGTTATGGCGCTGGGCGGCTGTATGACTGTCAGTGACATGGCCGAAGGGACTCGCTACCAGATGAGCGACGCGGGTCTGCTGGATCACAGCGACAGCCGCCGCGTTAACAATTTCCGTATTCAGCCCGATTCGTTCATCTACATCGCGCAAGGCTCGTTCGCGCCGCCGGGTGGTTCCTACCCGCGCCCCAACGTAGTCGCTGAAGAGGCCTTCAAAGGCTTCGTCGAATACTTCCCGATGGTCCGCCGCGCCCGCGTGCCGGAAGGCCTCGACCAGGCGATGGGCGAAGCCCGCGACGCCGGTGCTCATTACTTGCTTTACACCCGTTTCGCCAAGGCCGACGACCGCATCGGCAACTCCGATGAGTGGCTCGATCAGGAAGCCGTGGATCGCCTCGGTATCGACGGCGGCGTGATTCAGATCATGTTGATCGAGACCAGCACCCAGTATTTGATTGATACTGCACGGATCAAGAGTCGTGGCGGTTTACTGACGTTCCACGATAACAAGCCCGAAGACCTGATCGGCCCACCGCTCGCGCAATATGCGCGCAGCCTGCTGGGCGTCGGGGACCAGTAATTCAAGGAGTACGCCATGAGTGGCCCGCAAAAAGCCAATGACCTGCTGGGGCAAATCCCCAAAACCAAAGGCTTGCCGCCGGTGCACTTGTGGAACCCGGACTTCTGCGGCGACATCGACATGCGCATCGCCCGCGACGGCACCTGGTATTACCTGGGTACGCCGATCGGGCGCAAGCCGATGGTCAAGCTGTTCTCCACCATCATCCGCCGCGATGGCGATGATTACTTCCTGATCACGCCAGTTGAGAAAGTCGGGATCAAGGTCGATGACTCGCCCTTCGTGGCGATTGCCGTCGAGGTGGAGGGCGAGGGCGAGTCGCAAGTGCTGCGCTTTACCACCAATGTCGATGAAACCACCGAGGCCGGCGCGCAACATCCGCTCCGCGTCGAGATCGACCCGGTCACTCAAGAACCAGCCCCTTATGTGCATGTACGCACCAACCTCGAAGCGCTGATCCATCGCAACGTGTTCTACCAATTGGTCGAACTGGCAGTCAGCCGGGAAATCGATGGCCAGCGCTGGCTCGGCGTCTGGAGTAGCGGCGAATTCTTCCGCATCGGCCTCGAACCCTAAGAAACCGCAGTCTGTGAAAGCAGGCTGCGGTTTTTTGTCGTTGACTCCCAATCGTATGATGATTAGCGTAGACACTCACAGCGAACGGCTTCGGGGTGTCCATGTCGAGCAGTTTTCACGCATCAACGGTTGACTGGCTGGGCGCCTGGATCGCCGCCGGCCAGGTAAAACCGGGGCAGGCGATCAAGGTCGAGGCCGATCTGGGCGAGCAGCTCGGGGTCAGCCGCACCGTCATCCGCGAAGCCATCAAGACCCTCGTCGCCAAAGGCATGCTTGAAGTCGGGCCGAAAGTCGGCACGCGGGTGCTGCCGATCAAACGCTGGAACCTGTTCGATCCGCAAGTCGTGGGCTGGCTGTCACGTAGCGGCCTGCCGGAAAACTTCGTCGATGACCTGCTCGACCTGCGCCGCACCATCGAACCGATGGCGGTGCGCTGGGCCTGCGAGCGGGCGACCGTGGAACAGGTGCAAGCCGTGCAGCAGGCCTACAACGCGCTTGAGCGGGCAGTGGACAGCGGCATCGATTACAACCGTGCCGACCAGTTCTTCCACGAATGCATACTCGCCGCCAGCCATAATCAATTCATCGAGCAAATGGTGCCGGCCCTCGGCGCGCTGCTCGCCGTGTCTTTCGAAGTTTCCGCAGCCGACCCCGACGAATTGCGCCGGACACTGCCCATCCACAAAGACATGGCCGACGCCATCGCCGCCCGGGATGCCGCGCGCGGGGTGTGGGCCTGCATGACCCTGATCGACAATGCCGACCTGGCCATCAAGCGGTTTTACCCGCAGGTGATGGCCGACAAGAAAGCCAGCTGACAAAAACAACAAGACAGGAGGTTGCATGACGTGGACTGCGGTGACAGAGCATCGGGCGCAACTGGGCGAAGGCCCGTTCTGGGACGCACCGACTCAGGCGCTGTACTGGGTGGACATCGCTGGCAGGCAGGCGCTGCGGCTGATCGGGCAGAACGTGCAGATCTGGCAGATGCCGGAACACGTCTCGGCGTTCATTCCCTGCGCCAGCGGCGATGCGCTGGTGACCCTGAGCAGCGGCGTCTACCGACTTGATCTGGATTCTCCCGGACTTGAACCGCGACTGTCGCTGTTCTGCGTCGCCGATCCGCAACCGGGCAATCGTGCCAACGAAGCGCGCTGCGATGGTCAGGGCCGCTTGTGGCTAGGCACCATGCAAAACAACATCGGCGAACACGGCGAGGATCTGCCGATCACCCGTCGTTCCGGCGGGCTGTTCCGGATTGATCCGGACAAAAGAGTCACGCCGTTGCTACGGGGTCTTGGCATTCCCAACACGCTGCTCTGGAGTGACGACGGCACCACGTTGCTGTTCGGCGACAGCCTCGACAGCACGCTGTACCGCTACTTCATTCACACCGACGGCAACCTCGACACCGCCCAGCCTTGGTACAGCGCCGATCAGAACGGCGGCCCGGACGGTTCGGCGATGGACGCCGAAGGCTACGTGTGGAATGCCCGTTGGGACGGCAGTTGCCTGCTGCGCCTGACACCGAATGGCCAGATCGACCGCAAGATCGACCTGCCGATCAGCCGCCCGACCAGTTGTGTATTTGGCGGCGCAGACCTGAAAACGCTGTACATCACCAGCGCCAAAAGTCCGCTGAACCACTCGCTGGACGGCGCCGTGCTGTCGATGCGGGTTGATGTTGCCGGAAAGCTCTGTACGCGATTTGCCAGTTAAATCCCAAAATATGGGATGCAAAATTATATATTGAGATTATTTGGCGGTCGGGTTTATAGTCGGCTCCAGCAGTAACACGCACTCACACTTAAAAAGAACAAAACAGGTGAAGTGATGCAGCGAATTTTCATCGCACTCCACAGCGGAGTCAGCGCTTCGGGCCGTTTCGGTTCCGTGGCGTGCGCTCGCCTGTTTTGTTCCACAAGCCTTCCAGACCGGACATCGTCAGATGCCCGGTTTTTTTATGCTTTCGAACAGGAGTCCTGATCCATGGCTGAACCTCTGTCCCTGCCGCCCGTGCCCGAGCCACCGAAGGGTGAGCGCCTGAAAAACAAGGTCGTGCTGCTGACCGGCGCTGCCCAAGGCATCGGTGAAGCAATCGTCGCGACCTTTGCCTCGCAACAGGCCAAACTGGTGATCAGCGATATCCAGGCTGAAAAGGTCGAGAAAGTCGCCGCGCACTGGCGCGAGCAGGGCGCCGACGTGCAAGCGATCAAGGCCGATGTATCGCGTCAGCAGGATCTGCACGCCATGGCCAAACTGGCCATCGAACTGCACGGTCGCATCGACGTGCTGGTCAACTGCGCCGGGGTCAACGTGTTCCGCGATCCGCTGGAAATGACCGAAGAAGACTGGAAACGCTGCTTCGCCATCGATCTCGACGGCGCCTGGTACGGCTGCAAAGCCGTGCTGCCGCAGATGATCGAGCAGGGCATCGGCAGCATCATCAACATTGCCTCGACCCATTCGACAAACATCATTCCCGGCTGCTTCCCGTACCCGGTGGCCAAGCACGGTCTGCTCGGGCTGACCCGCGCGCTGGGCATCGAGTACGCGCCGAAGGGCATTCGCGTCAACGCCATCGCCCCGGGCTACATCGAAACCCAGCTCAACGTCGACTACTGGAACGGCTTTGCCGACCCGCACGCCGAACGCCAGCGCGCTTTCGATCTGCATCCGCCGAAACGCATCGGCCAGCCGATTGAAGTGGCGATGACCGCCGTGTTCCTGGCCAGTGATGAAGCGCCGTTCATCAATGCCTCGTGCATCACCATCGATGGTGGCCGCTCGGTGATGTACCACGACTGAGAAAAGCGGATTTCAGGTGGAAAGGTCCGCCTGAAATCCAATCATCATACGATATGACTATTGTCGTCATGATGCGCAGGAAACGCTTCGACCGCTTTAACGTTTTTCAAATAACGCTCAAGAAAAATAACAAGGAGTCTGCTTATGAAACGTCGTTTCGGGATTCGTACCCTGTGCAGTACCGCGTTGGCGGTCACTGCGTTCAGCCTGAGCAGTTCGCTGCTGGCCGCCGATCCGGTGAAGATCGGTTTTCTGGTCAAGCAGGCTGAAGAGCCGTGGTTCCAGACTGAATGGGCCTTCGCCGAGAAAGCCGCCAAGGACAAGGGCTTCGAACTGATCAAGATCGCCGTGCCGGACGGCGAGAAAACCCTCTCGGCCATCGACAGCCTCGCAGCCAATGGCGCCAAGGGCTTCGTCATCTGCCCGCCGGACGTGTCCCTCGGCCCAGCGATCTTGGCCAAGGCCAAACTCAATGATCTGAAAGTGATTGCCGTCGACGACCGCTTCGTCGACGCCAATGGCAAGTTCATGGAAGACGTGCCGTACCTCGGCATGGCCGCGTTCGAAGTCGGCCAGAAGCAGGGCGCCGCGATGGCCGCCGAAGCGAAAAAGCGTAACTGGGACTGGAAAGACACTTACGCGGTGGTCAACACCTACAACGAACTCGACACCGGCAAGAAGCGCACCGACGGCTCGATGAAGGCGCTCGAAGACGCGGGCATGCCGAAAGATCACATTTTGACAGCCGCTCTGAAAACCCTCGACGTACCGGGCAGCATGGACGCCACCAACTCGGCGCTGGTCAGGCTGCCGGGCGCGGCGAAGAACCTGATCATCGGCGGCATGAACGACAACACCGTGCTGGGCGGCGTGCGCGCCACCGAAGCCGCCGGGTTTGCTGCGGCCAACGTGATCGGCATCGGCATCAACGGCACCGACGCCATCGGCGAGTTGAAAAAGCCCAACAGTGGCTTCTACGGTTCGATGCTGCCGAGCCCGCACATCGAAGGCTACAAGACCGCCGAGATGATGTACGAGTGGGTCACCACCGGCAAAGAACCGCCGAAGTACACCGCGATGGACGACGTGACCCTGATCACCCGCGACAACTTCAAGCAGGAGCTGGAAAAGATCGGCCTGTGGAACTGACGGCAGCGACGGCCCGGGCAGCCGGGCCGTTTGAACGGTGTGATGAGGTGGCTTAAATGCACGCGCAAGTACAAACACAAGAACACAGCGCCAGCGGCAGCCTGCGTTTCAACGGGATCGGCAAGACCTTCCCGGGCGTGAAGGCGCTGGACGGCATCAGTTTCGTCGCTCACCCCGGGCAGGTTCACGCCTTGATGGGCGAGAACGGCGCCGGCAAATCGACCCTGCTGAAAATCCTCGGCGGTGCCTACATCCCGAGCAGCGGCGAGTTGCAGATCGGTGAGCGGGCAATGGCCTTCAAGTCCACCGCCGACAGCATCGGCAGCGGCGTGGCGGTGATTCACCAGGAGTTGCATCTGGTGCCGGAAATGACCGTGGCCGAGAACCTGTTCCTCGGTCACCTGCCGGCCAGCTTCGGCCTGATCAATCGTGGCGCGCTGCGTCAGCAAGCCTTGGCTTGCCTCAAGGGCCTGGCCGATGAAATCGACCCGCAGACCAAGGTCGGACGCCTGTCCCTCGGCCAGCGGCAACTGGTGGAGATCGCCAAGGCGTTGTCCCGTGGCGCCCATGTGATTGCCTTCGACGAACCGACCAGCAGCCTCTCGGCGCGGGAAATCGACCGCTTGATGGCGATCATCGGCCGGCTGCGCGACGAGGGCAAAGTGGTGCTCTACGTCTCCCATCGCATGGAGGAAGTGTTCCGCATCTGCGACGCGGTGACGGTGTTCAAGGACGGTCGCTACGTGCGCACCTTCGACGACATGAGCCAGCTGACCCACGATCAACTGGTGACTTGCATGGTCGGGCGCGACATTCAGGACATCTACGATTATCGCGGTCGCCCCCGTGGCGCAGTGGCATTGAGAGTCGATGGATTGCTCGGCCCGGGCCTGCGCGAGCCGATCAGTTTCGATGCGCACAAAGGCGAGATTCTGGGGCTGTTCGGACTGGTCGGGGCAGGGCGCACCGAGCTGTTCCGGCTGCTCAGTGGTCTGGAGCGCAACACTGCCGGACGCCTGGAATTGCGCGGCCATGAACTGAAGCTGCGCTCGCCCCGCGATGCGATTGCCGCCGGGATTCTGCTGTGCCCGGAGGATCGCAAGAAGGAAGGCATCATCCCGCTCGCCAGCGTCGCCGAGAACATCAATATCAGTGCACGCGGCGCGCATTCCGGGCTCGGTTGCCTGCTGCGCGGGATCTGGGAAAAGGGCAATGCCGAGAAACAGATCAAGGCCCTGAAAGTGAAAACGCCCCACGCCGGGCAACAGATCAAGTTCCTGTCCGGTGGCAATCAGCAGAAAGCCATTCTCGGCCGCTGGCTGTCGATGCCGATGAAAGTCCTGCTGCTCGACGAGCCGACCCGCGGCATCGACATCGGTGCCAAGGCCGAGATCTATCAGATCATCCATAACCTGGCCGCCGACGGTATTTCGGTGGTCGTGGTGTCCAGCGATCTGATGGAAGTGATGGGTATTTCCGACCGCATTCTGGTGCTGTGCGAGGGCGCCCTGCGTGGCGAAGTCAGCCGCGACCAGGCCAACGAATCCAACCTGCTGCAACTGGCTTTGCCGCGCCACCGCGCTGACGGCGTGGCGAACTGAGAGGTGACTATGATGACAACCCAAAACGAAACCCTGCCGACCGAGCGCAAACCCCTGGATATGCGGCGCTTTCTCGATGACTGGGTGATGCTGCTGGCGGCGGTGGGCATTTTTGTCGCCTGCACCTTGCTGATCGACAACTTCCTCTCGCCGCTGAACATGCGTGGCCTGGGCCTGGCGATTTCCACCACCGGGATCGCCGCGTGCACCATGTTGTATTGCCTGGCGTCGGGGCACTTCGACTTGTCGGTGGGGTCGGTGATTGCCTGCGCCGGGGTGGTCGCAGCGGTGGTGATGCGCGACACCAACAGCGTGTTTCTCGGCGTCAGCGCGGCGCTGGTGATGGGCCTGATCGTCGGCCTGATCAACGGCATCGTGATCGCCAAGTTGCGGGTCAATGCGCTGATCACGACGCTGGCGACCATGCAGATCGTCCGTGGCCTGGCTTACATCTTTGCCAATGGCAAAGCGGTGGGCGTATCGCAGGAATCGTTTTTCGTGTTCGGCAACGGCCAGTTGTTCGGCGTGCCGGTGCCGATTTTGATAACCATCGTCTGCTTCCTGTTTTTTGGCTGGTTGCTGAACTACACGACCTACGGGCGCAACACCATGGCCATCGGCGGCAACCAGGAAGCGGCGTTGCTGGCGGGGGTGAATGTTGATCGAACCAAGATCATCATCTTCGCCGTGCATGGGGTGATTGGTGCGTTGGCCGGGGTGATTCTGGCGTCGCGGATGACTTCGGGTCAGCCGATGATCGGCCAGGGTTTTGAGCTGACGGTGATTTCGGCCTGCGTGCTGGGCGGGGTGTCGCTGAGTGGCGGGATCGGGATGATCCGGCATGTGATTGCCGGGGTGTTGATTCTGGCGATTATCGAGAATGCGATGAACCTGAAGAATATCGACACGTTCTACCAGTACGTGATTCGAGGGTCGATTCTGCTGCTGGCTGTGGTTATCGACCGTCTCAAGCAACGCTAAGATCAAAAGCTCCCTCACCCCAGCCCTCTCCCGGAGGGAGAGGGAGCCGACCGAGGTGTCTTGCACTCTACATTGACCTGAAGAATCCAGTCGATTAAGGATTCGGCAAAGCCTTTTCAGGTCGGCGTACCTCCCGAATATCCCCCATTCAGTCCCCCCTCCCTCCGGGAGAGGGCTAGGCGGGCGGCGTTCCGATGAGGGCGCTCTTGATCTTCCCGCCTTCCGTCACCCCACCCAAAATTTCCCTTGCCCGTCCCAACCCGTTTCGGTTATCACTTTGTACATGATTAGACAGGTACGATTTGACAAGAAACAACGGGTGGTCGACGAGCTCGTCCGACGCATCGAAAGCGGCCTCATGGAGGACGGCTTTCTGTTGCCCGGCGAGCATCAGTTGGCTCAGGAATTCAACGTCAGCCGTGGCACGTTGCGCGAAGCGCTGGCCGAACTGAAGCGGCGCAATTACATCGCCACGCAAAGCGGGGTCGGTTCCATCGTCACGTTTGACGGGGTGGCACTCGATCAGCGCAGCGGCTGGGCTCAGGCCTTGGCCGACAGCGGGGCGATGATCAATACCGACGTGTTGCGCCTGGAAGCCGTGACCCGCGAGGATCTGCTGCCGCGTTTCGGCTCCGATCAATTCATTCTTCTCGAACGTCGCCGCCGTTCCAACGATGGCACGGCGGTGTCCCTTGAACGCTCTCTGATGCCCGCCAGCGGAGGCCTGGAAAGCCTGCCGCGAGTCGGCCTGATCGATAACTCCCTGACCATCACCCTGGCCGCCTACGGTTACATCGGCGAGCGCGGCGACCAGTGGATCGGCGCCGAGCCGCTCAACGCTGTCGATGCCGAACTGCTCGGGCGCCCTGAAGGCACGGTATTTCTGAAAGCGCTGCGCACCACTTACGACCGGCAAAACCGCTTCATGGAGCAAGTTGAAAGCCTGCTCGACCCGGTGCATTTTCGGCTGCACCTGCAATTTGGAGAATCGAAATGACCGCCCTCGACCGTGCCCTGGGCGCGTTTTATGGCCTGGCCCTGGGCGACGCGCTGGGCATGCCGACGCAATCGCTGAACCGCGAAGCCATCAAGCAGCGCTTCGGCCAGATCACCGATCTGCAAGATGCCGGCCCCTTGCAACCGATTGCCGCGAACATGCCCAAAGGCTCGATCACTGACGACACCGAACAGGCGATTCTGGTCGGCGAGTTGCTGATCGAAGGCAAGGGCCGGATCGAGCCGGCGGTGCTCGCGCAACGGTTGATCGAATGGGAAGCCGAGATGCAGGCCAAGGGCTCGCAGGACTTGCTCGGTCCGTCGACCAAACGTGCAATCGAAATGATCCTCGCCGGCCATTCGCCGGAAGAGGCCGGGCGCTACGGCACCACCAACGGCGCAGCGATGCGCATCACCCCGGTGGGGATCGCGGCGGATGTCGCCGATCCGGAGCGCTTCATCGCGGCGGTGGTGCAGGCCTGTCAGGTCACTCACAACACCACGCTGGGGATTTCCAGCGCGGCGGCGGTGGCGGCGGTGGTCTCGGCCGGCATCAACGGCCTGGATCTGGGCGCGGCGCTGAACCTCGGCCAACAGATCGCTCAGCAAGCGGAAACCCACGGGCACTGGGTGGCCGGTGGGCGCATCGCTTCGCGGATCAGTTGGGCGCGCAGCATCAGTGTCGAGAGCGACCCGGTGTTGCTCGCGGATCTGCTGTACGACGTGATCGGCACCTCGGTGGCCTCGCAGGAATCGGTGGTGGTGTCGTTCGCCCTCGCGCAGCAAGTCGCGGTCGGTGAAATGACGCCGTTCGATGCGCTGTGCATGGCCGCGAGCCTGGGTGGCGACACCGATACCATCGCCGCGATTCTCGGCGCCATGCTCGGGGCCTGCCTGGGCCTGCAGAGCTGGCCGGCACCGATGATCGAGACGGTGAAGGCCGTCAACGATCTGGAGCTGGAACCGTTGGTGCAGGGGCTGTTGGCCTTGCGTTGAGTGAACTGGCGTCATCGCGAAAAGGCGCACCACAAATCTCGAATTTTCACCCGCAATGGATCGCGCAGGCAGGCCCAGGAAGGGCGGGATGTCTGGTCGTTCTGCGTCATTGCCACAACCACAATAAAGGCAAACAGGAGCATTTTTCATGAGTTCATCGAACGCCGGGCAAAGCGCCGGGCAACTGGAAACCCGGGGCATCGAACCGGTGCCGGAAGGCGAGTGCAACGGCCATCCGCTGCAACTGTTCTGGGTCTGGTTCGCGGCCAACATTTCCATCCTCGGCCTACCGCTGGGCGCCACGCTGGTTGCGTTTCGCGGCCTGGCGATCTGGCAGGCGATTATCGTCGCCATTCTCGGCGCTGCCGGTTCGTTCGCGGTGGTGGGGATCATCTCGATTGCCGGCCGTCGCGGTCGTGCGCCGAGCCTGACGTTGTCGCGGGCGATCTTCGGTGTGCGCGGCAATATCGGCCCGACGCTGGTGTCGCTGATGTCGCGCCTGGGCTGGGAAACGGTCAATACCACCACCGCGGCGTTCGTGCTGTTGTCGTTGTGCTCGATCCTGTTTGGCTCGCCGGTTGAAGCCAAAAGCGCGCCGGTGTTGACCCTGATTTTCATCGCGATTTTCGTGTTGCTGACCTTGTCGGTTTCCGGCCTCGGCCACGCCACCTTGCTGGTGATCCAGAAATGGGCGACCTACGTGTTCGGCGCGCTGAACATTCTGGTCGGCGGCTTCCTCTGCGCGACCATCGACTGGAGCGCGGTGTTCAATGCCACGCCAGCGCCGATGAGCGCGATGATCATCGGCATCGGCACCATGGCCGCCGGCACCGGGATCGGCTGGGCCAACGCCGGCGCCGACATGTCGCGCTATCAGCATCGCAGCGTCAAAGCCGTGCGCCTGGTTGCATCTGCAGCATTCGGTGCGGGTATTCCGCTGGTACTGCTGATCACCCTCGGCGGCCTGCTCTCGGTGGGCAACAACGACCTGGCGTCGGCGACTGACCCGATCGTGGCGATCCGCGACATGCTGCCCACCTGGATGGCTGTGCCGTATCTGATCACCGCGTTCGGTGGTCTGTTGCTGTCGAACAACCTGTCGGTGTATTCCGCCGGCCTGACCACGCTGACCCTCGGCCTGAAGGTCAAACGCGTGTACGCGGTGGTGGTCGACATCGTCGCGATCTTCGCCGGTTCGATCTACTTCATGCTGATCGCCGACAGTTTCTACGGCCCGTTCATCACTTTCATTTCGCTGCTGGCGGTACCGATCACCGCGTGGGTCGGGATCTTCGTGGTCGACCTGATTCACCGTCACTACTACAGCCCCAAAGATCTGCTCGACGTCAGCCCGAGCAGCGCCTACTGGTACAGCGGCGGCATCGAGTGGCGCGCATTCGGCGCGTGGGCGATTGCCATTGTGCTGGGTTTCAGTTTCACCACCATCGGTACCACCGCCGAGAACGTCTGGTTCAAGGGCTTTCTGTCCGATTCGTGGCTGGGCCACAACGGCCTCGGCTGGATCGTGACCTTCGTGGTGGCCGGCGGCATTTACTTCGTACTCGGCGGGGCGAGAGATCGCCGCGCTGCGCAAACCGAGAATGCTCATGCCTAAGATGTTGCACACCGGCCAGGTCATCATCGACCTGGTCATGGCCGTGGAGGCGCTGCCGCAAATCGGCGGTGACGTGCTGGCGCAGTCCGCCAGTTTCGAAGCCGGCGGTGGCTTCAATGTGATGGCCGCCGCCGCGCGCAACGGTTTGCCGGTGGTCTATCTCGGTCGCCACGGCAACGGTCGTTTCGGCGATCTGGCGCGCCAGGCGATGAACGCCGAAGGCATCCGCATCGGCATCGAACAGCCTGCAGAACGCGACACCGGGATCTGCGTGGCGCTGACCGATGCATCGGCCGAGCGCAGTTTCATTTCCTACATCGGCGCCGAAGGTGAAGTGACGGCAGCGGAGCTGAACAGCGTTGCAGCCGAGGCGGGGGACTACGTCTACGTCAGCGGCTACAGCCTGCTGCACAGCGGCAAGGCCCAGGCATTGCTGGATTGGACGCTGGCGCTGGCGAAGACGATCAACGTGGTGTTCGACCCGGGCCCGCTGGTGGAGTCGCCGGACTCACCGATGATGCAGGCGTTGCTGCCGCGCATCGATGTGTGGACCAGCAACAGCGTCGAGGCGCTGCGTTTCACAGGCGCGGCGGACATCGAAACAGCGCTGGACCGCTTGGCCGTGCACCTGCCACAGGATGTGCTGATGGTGGTGCGCGACGGCCCGCAGGGTTGCTGGACTCACCAGCGCGGCGAACGCCGGCATGTACCGGGTTTCAAAGTGCAAGCCGTGGACAGCAACGGCGCGGGTGACGCGCATGCAGGCGTATTTGTCGCTGGACTGGCGCGAGGGCTGTCCGCTCACGAAGCCGCAAGGCGCGCCAACGCCGCGGCTGCGTTGGCCGTCACCCGCTGGGGCCCGGCGACCGCACCGGGCACTGCCCAAGTCGATGCGCTGATCCGTGAGACTTGCGATCACTGATCGATCGCGAAAAGGCCAGAATATTCAGCGCAAAGCCTGATTCAACTCGCCTTGCGCAATGCCGCAATCAACTCATCCTTGCGCATCGACGAGCGCCCGGGAATCTTCCGTTCGCGGGCCTCCTTTCGCAGGCTGTCGACCGTCTGCACTTCGCGCGAAGCCTTGCTGTCGCGCGAATGCCCTTCACGACTCACCGCCGCGCGCCGCGCCGATTCCTTGCGGTCCTCGGCCTTGGCGCTGGCAGGTTTGCGGCGCCCGGAACCTCCGGCCTTCTCACCGCCGCCGGACTGTTTGTTCACCGTCGCCCAGGCGCGGGCTTCAGCTTCGTCCTTGGACATCCCTTTGTTCTGATAGCTGTCTTCGATGTGTTTGGCTTTGCGCTTTTGCTCTTCAGTGTATTTGGCTTTGCTTCCACGAGGCATGACGATTCTCCTTGTATCCGGATAAATCTCTGCATGAACTGGCGCAGGCAGTGCATTCGACCATTGCCTGCGCCAGCGACTGGAGGCGTCAGGTATCGAGTTTACGGGCCGCTTCCACACCCGCAGCGCTGAGCTTGATCGGCAGATTCAGCGAATGTTCTCCCGCTTCATTGCAAGTGATGTGTCCGTGGTGAATCAGTCCACGCTCCTGCAAGGCGGCGAGGGCGCTGGCCACGACTTTCTCGCCGCGATAATTGTCCAGCACCTCTTTGCCGAGGCCGCTTGGATGTGCATGCAACAGGCGGGTGAGGACTTCTTTTTCCAGGTTTTTATCGACGTTCATGGTTACCTCTTCAGGGAAGTGGATAAGACATGTTGCGTGTTGCGTGGATCACGCACGGATCACTGGCCTGCGCCTTCAGAGCCCGAACCACCCGTGGTGGTTTTCGAGCCGACGCCTGGACCGGCGTTATCCGGGGTAGCCGGAGCGTTGGGTGTGTTCATCCCGCCCTGGCGACCGGGATCGCTGCCCTGGGTGCGAGGATCGGTTCCCGTGGCGGGTGGCTGATTGATCAGCGGTACACCCGAACCGTCGGTATTCATACCGGGGGCGCTGTTGATGGCGGGGGCTCTTGGCTGGGTAACCGGATCGGTCGGCCCGGTACCGGCAGCGGTAGTCGAGGCGGCAAATACCGCCGGGCTGAGGAGGGTAGCGAATACGAGCGCAGTCAACCTTGACGAGTTCATAGGGGGTCTCCAGTGATTGAAATCCTTACCTCCTGTTGGTCTGCCCTCGTGAAAGATTGGTGCCTGATGATCGACGAACGGTTCAGAAAGGCTGAGCGCTTTCGAGGCCGATCTCTTCCTTGAATTGCTCCATGAAACCTTTCAAGCGTCGATGACGGAGCTGCGCCATGCGCTGACCGGCAACGGTCTGGAAACCGTCGGCGAGGTGCAGCAGTCTGGTCTGGAAAGGATTGCCATGTGACGAGCGCCGCGCGCCGCCTTAGTATGGCGTTTTCTTTTTTCCGACAAGGCCCGTCCATGACGATCGAAATCCGCCCGGCGACCCCCAGCGATGCTCCGCAAATCCTCGCGTTCATCACTGAACTTGCAGACTTCGAAAAGGCCCGTCACGAAGTCATCGCCAGCGTCGCCGACATCGAGCGCAGCCTGTTCAGCGAAGGCGCCACCGCTCATGGCCTGATCTGCCTGCGCGACGGTCTGCCGATCGGTTTTGCGGTGTTTTTCTTCAGCTATTCGACCTGGCTGGGCAGCAACTGCCTGTACCTCGAAGACCTGTACATCACCCCCGAACAACGGGGCGGCGGCGCCGGCAAAACCCTGCTGCGCCACCTCGCGAAAATCGCCTGCGCCAACGACTGCGGCCGCTTCGAATGGAGCGTGCTGGACTGGAACACCCCGGCCATCGAATTCTACAAATCCCTTGGCGCCCAACCGCAGGAAGAGTGGGTGAGGTATCGCATGGATGGCAAGGTGTTGCGGGAGTTTGCCGAGGGCAACTGAGCCCGGCGTAAAAGATCGCAGCTGTCGGCAGCTACTGCAGGGAAATTGTTATTCCCGCAAGCACTGCCGACGGCTGCGATCTTTTTTTGTCTTCGTCCCATAATGTGGGAATGATATTTATATATTGAGATTTTGCTTTGCTCAGGTTTATAGTCCGGCTCACTCACTGCCAATAACAAAACAGGTGAAGCGATGCTGGCGCAATTGATCGCGCTCGATTGGGGGACGACCTCACTACGTGCTTACAAACTCGCGGCGGGCGGGCAGGTGCTGGCGCAGCGGTCGCTGTCGTTCGGGATCATGCAGTTGCCGAAGACGCCGCGGCTCATCAACGGTTGCGAATGCGCCGAGGGTTTTGAACTGGCGTTCGACGAGGCGTGCGGCGACTGGCTCGATGCGCAACCCGGCTTGCCGGTGATTGCCTGCGGCATGGTCGGCAGCGCTCAGGGCTGGCGCGAAGCGTCCTACCGCGATACGCCGGCCAACGTGGCCGATCTCGGAAAATCCCTGCAAACCGTTCGCAGTCTTCGCGGTGTCGACGTGCATATCGTGCCGGGTGTGATTCAGCGTTCGGCACTGCCGAACGTGATGCGCGGCGAGGAAACCCAGGTCCTCGGCGTCTTGCAGAACCTGCCGATCGAGGCGGGCAATGATCTGCTGATCGGCCTGCCGGGCAGTCATTCGAAATGGGTGGAAGTGGCCGATGGCTGCATCACTTGTTTCGACACCTTCATGACCGGCGAAGTGTTCGCCGTGCTCAGCGAACACAGCATTCTCGGCCGTACCCAACAGCACAGCGCGACGTTCGATGCCGAGGCGTTTGATCGCGGCGTGCAGGTGGCGTTATCGGCGGAGGGCGAGATCGGCGTGCTGTCGACCCTGTTCAGCGCCCGCAGCCTGGGCCTGACCGGTGAACTCAGCGCCACCGCGCAACCGGACTATCTGTCCGGCCTGCTGATTGGCCACGAACTGACGGCGCTGGCCAACGTGCAGCGACGCCGGCGCAACAGTGCACAGCTTCCTTCGATCGTCCTCATCGGCAACGCACAGTTGTGCGCCCGTTACAGCCGGGCCCTCGACGCCTGCGGTTTTGCCCGGGTGACGCTGGCCGAGCAAGCCACCGAGCGTGGGCTGTGGCAACTGGCGCTCGCCGCAGGACTGATCGATTCCTCATCCCGTTAACCCTGACTGGAGGCCTGACATGCTCAAGCAAGCACTGGCGCAAAACGGTCTGATCGCGATCCTGCGCGGCCTGCATCCGCAGGAAGCTGCTGCTGTCGGAGAAGTCCTGTATGCGGCCGGATTTCGCGTCATCGAAGTACCGCTCAATTCCCCCGAACCGTACGAAAGCATTCGCATCCTGCGTGAGACCCTGCCCGCCGATTGCCTGATCGGTGCCGGCACGGTGCTGACCCCGGAACAGGTCGAACGGGTGAAGGAAGCGGGCGGCCAGGTGATCGTCATGCCCCACAGCGATGCCAAGGTATTGCGGGCGGCGAAAGCGGCGGGGCTGTACCTGTCGCCGGGCGTCGCCACACCGACCGAAGCCTTCGCGGCGCTGGAGGAGGGGGCCGACATTCTCAAGCTGTTCCCGGCCGAACAGATGGGCCCGGCAGTGGTGAAAGCCTGGCTGGCGGTGCTGCCGGTGGGGACGATCCTGGCGCCCGTCGGCGGCATTACACCGGACAACATGCAGGTGTTCATCGACGCTGGCGTCAAAGGCTTCGGCCTCGGTTCCGGGCTGTTCAAGCCAGGCATGACGACTGAGCAAGTAGCGGCCAATGCCAAGGCCTACGTGGCGGCCTGGAAAGCCCTTCGCTGAGACTTTTTGGCGCTGCGTGCGCTGCATCTAACAAGAGAGATAAAAAGATGAAAATCACCAAACTGACCACCTTCATCGTCCCGCCGCGCTGGTGCTTCCTGAAAGTCGAAACCGACGAGGGCGTGACCGGTTGGGGCGAGCCCGTGGTCGAGGGCCGCGCCCACACCGTCGCCGCTGCGGTCGAGGAATTGTCCGACTACCTGATCGGCAAAGACCCACGCAACATCGAAGACATCTGGACCGTGCTGTATCGCGGCGGCTTCTACCGGGGCGGCGCGATCCACATGAGTGCACTGGCCGGCATCGACCAGGCGCTGTGGGACATCAAGGGCAAGGCGCTGGGCGTGTCGGTCAGTGACCTGCTCGGCGGTCAGGTGCGGGACAAGATCCGTGTGTATTCGTGGATCGGCGGCGACCGTCCGGCGGACACTGCGCGGGCCGCGAAAGAGGCGGTGGGCCGTGGTTTTACGGCGGTGAAAATGAACGGCACCGAAGAGCTGCAATTTCTCGATACCTTCGAAAAGGTCGACCTGGCGCTGGCCAACGTTGCCGCCGTGCGTGATGCGGTGGGGCCGAACGTCGGCATCGGCGTCGACTTCCATGGCCGGGTGCACAAGCCCATGGCCAAGGTGCTGATGAAGGAGCTCGACCCGTACAAACTGATGTTCATCGAAGAGCCGGTGCTCAGCGAAAACTACGAAGCGTTGAAAGAACTGGCTCCGCTGACCAGCACCCCGATTGCCCTCGGCGAGCGACTGTTTTCGCGCTGGGACTTTAAACGGGTGTTGAGCGAGGGGTACGTCGACATCATCCAGCCCGATGCCTCCCACGCCGGCGGCATCACCGAGACCCGCAAGATCGCCAACATGGCCGAAGCCTACGACGTGGCGCTGGCGCTGCACTGCCCGCTGGGGCCGATTGCGCTGGCGGCGTGTCTGCAACTGGACGCCGCTTGTTACAACGCGTTTATCCAGGAGCAGAGCCTGGGCATCCATTACAACGAGAGCAATGACCTGCTCGATTATGTGAAGGATCCACGGGTGTTCGACTACGACAAGGGCTTCGTGAAGATCCCGAACGGCCCGGGCCTGGGGATCGAGATCAATGAGGAGTACGTGATCGAACGCGCGGCGGTCGGCCACCGCTGGCGCAACCCGATCTGGCGTCATGCCGATGGCAGTTTTGCCGAGTGGTGAGTCGCTGATTTCCTGCCGTATCCAGTAAGTCAGATCTCCAGGGAGCGGAGATCTGCATCCCCCCGACCTCAATAAACATAAAAAGAGGCGCTTCCCATGCAACCGCAAACCCTCACCGGGCAAGCGACGTTAGTCACGCCCAGCCGCAAGCGGTTTTTCATCATGGTGTTGCTGTTCATCACCGTGGTCATCAACTACCTCGATCGTAGCAATCTGTCGATTGCCGCCCCGGCGCTCACTTCCGAGCTGGGCATCGACCCGGTGCATGTCGGGCTGATCTTTTCCGCATTCGGCTGGACCTACGCTGCCATGCAGATCCCCGGCGGTTGGCTGGTGGATCGCGTGCCGCCGCGCATTCTTTACAGCGTTGCGCTGTTGTTGTGGTCGCTGGCCACCGTGATGCTCGGGTTCGCCGCCAGTTTCATCGCGCTGTTCGTGCTGCGCATGGCGGTCGGTGCGCTGGAAGCGCCGGCGTACCCGATCAGCAGCCGTGTGGTGACAACCTGGTTCCCCGAGCGTGAACGGGCCACGGCCATCGGGTTCTACACCTCCGGGCAGTTTGTCGGGCTGGCGTTTCTGACCCCGGTGCTGGCGTGGCTGCAACATGAGTTTGGCTGGCACATGGTGTTTGTCGTGACCGGCGCGGTGGGCATTGTCTGGGCGGCGATCTGGTACGCGGTGTATCGCGAACCGCGTGATTTCAAAGGCGCCAACCAAGGTGAAATCGACCTGATCCGCGAGGGCGGCGGGTTGGTGGACATCGCCGCCGAAACCGCCAAGGTGAAGGCGAAATTCAGCTGGACCGATCTCGGCATTGTCCTGAGCAAACGCAAGTTGTGGGGGATCTACCTCGGCCAGTTCTGCCTGAACTCGACGCTGTGGTTTTTCCTGACGTGGTTCCCGACCTACCTGGTGAAGTATCGCGGCATGGACTTCATCAAGTCCGGTCTGCTGGCGTCGTTGCCGTTTCTCGCCGCGTTCATCGGCGTGCTGTGCTCCGGGTTCTTTTCCGATTTCCTGATCCGCCGTGGCTGCACCGTCGGGTTTGCGCGCAAGCTGCCGATCATTGGCGGGTTGCTGATTTCTACCTCGATCATCGGGGCCAACTTCGTCGAGTCGACGCCGCTGGTGATTGCCTTCCTGGCCCTGGCGTTTTTCGGCAACGGGCTGGCGTCGATCACCTGGTCGCTGGTCTCGACGCTGGCGCCGGCGCGGTTGCTGGGCTTGACCGGTGGGGTGTTCAACTTCATCGGCAATCTGTCGGCGATTGCCACGCCGATTGTCATCGGCTTTCTCGCCAGCGGCGATTCGTTCGCGCCGGCGATCACCTACATTGCGGTTCTGGCATTGATCGGTGCTTTGTCCTACGTGCTGCTGGTGGGCAAGGTCGAGCGCATCGAGTTGTAGTCGTCCCTGTCGGGCGACCATAATGCCGCCCGTTCCCTCGCTCAACGCTAAAGGCTGGATATGCAGGAAGACGCCCCGAAAAATGCCAAGGACGCCGCGCCGACCGGCACCCAGACCCTGCTTCGCGGGTTGGGTGTGGTGCAGGCGGTTGCCAGTGGCGCCCGCGATCTCAAAGAGATTGCCCGCCTGATCGGCACCACCCGCAGCACCACTCATCGTCTGGCCAGTTGTCTGGTGGACGAGCGTTACCTGCGCGTCGTGCCGCAAGTCGGTTACCTGCTGGGGCCGAAGCTGATCGAACTGGGTTTTCAGGCGCGTGAAGAGTTGCCGTTGGCGACATTGGCCGGGCCGTATCTGGACGAGTTGTCGGCGCTGACCGGCGACACCGTTCACCTGGGGATTCGTGAAGGCGACGAAGTGCTTTATCTGCTGAAGAATCCGGGACGCAACGGCCCGGAAATGCGTTCGCGGGTTGGCCATCGCATGCCGTTGGCACGAACCGGAATCGGTAAGGCGCTAATGCTGGATGATTCGCCGCAGGATTGGCAGCGGCTGTACGAAATCAGCCTGCCGGCGGGCGGGAAAAGTCAGTTCTGGCCGCAGCATCCCCAGCAGTCGTGGGAGCAAATGGCGCAACGGATGACCGAGTATGTGGCCGGTGGCTATGCGTTCGATCTGGAAGACAACGAGCCGGCGATCCGCTGCGTGGCGGCGCCGATCCGCGACGCGAGCAAGCGCATCGTCGCGGCGATCAGCATCGCCAGCACCGTACCGTACATGCCGCTGGAGAAAATGGCCGAGCTGATTCCCCTGATCAAAGGAGTCACAACCCGGCTCTCGGCGGAGCTTGGCTTGAAGGTCTGAGGAATCAGAGCTTCAGAGTCGCCATGTCGATGACGAAGCGATACTTCACGTCACCGGCGATCATCCGCGCGTAGGCCTCGTTGATCTGGCGGATGTCGAGCATTTCGATGTCGCAGCTGATGTTGTGCTCGGCGCAGAAATCCAGCACTTCCTGGGTTTCGGCGACGCCACCGATCAGCGAACCGGCCAATACACGACGACCCAGTACCAGTTTGGCGGCGTGGACCGGCGGATCGATCGGTTCGATCAGACCCACCAGAATGTGCACGCCGTCGAAGCGCAGGGTGTCGAGGTACGGGTTGAGGTCGTGCTGCACCGGAATGGTGTCCAGCAGGAAGTCGAAACGACCGGCTGCGGCTTTCATCTGTTCTTCGTCGGTGGAGACGATCACATGATCGGCGCCCTGACGACGACCTTCCTCGGCCTTGCTTGCCGAACGGGTGAACAGCGTCACTTCGGCACCCATGGCCTTGGCGAACTTGATGCCCATGTGGCCGAGGCCGCCCATGCCGAGAATCCCGACCTTGTCGCCAGCCTTCACGCCGTAGTGCTTGAGTGGCGAGTAGGTGGTGATGCCGGCGCAGAGAATCGGCGCGGCAGCCGCCAGATCCAGCTTCTCGGGGATGCGCACCACGAAGTGCTCGCTGACCACGATGCTGTCCGAATAACCGCCCATGGTGTTGCTGCCATCGACCCGGTCCGGGGTGGCGTAGGTCATGGTCGGGCCTTCGAGGCAGTATTGCTCGAGGTTCGACTGGCAGGCTTCGCAGGTGCGGCAGGAATCGACCATGCAGCCGACGCCGACCAGATCGCCGACCTTGTGCTTGGTAACATTCGCACCGACGGCGGTGACTTTTCCGACGATCTCATGGCCGGGCATCAACGGATAAACGGCGATGCCCCATTCGTTGCGCGCCTGGTGGATGTCGGAGTGGCAGACGCCGCAGTACAGGATTTCGATGGCGACGTCGTCGGCACGTGGGCTGCGGCGTTCGAATTTCATCGGGGCGAGGGGCGTGGTGGCCGTTTGAGCGGCATAGCCGATGGCGGTGTACATGTGAAACCTCGCAAAAGCAGTGACAAGTGAGGTGGCGCATTCTGGGCGCCGTCTGGTCGTCCGGCCATGGCGATTCCTCCGGGTGTCATGCCTAATCCTCCGGCATGCGGGGGTGATCGGTCGCATTGGCAAAAGGATCTGCGATGATGCTTTTATCCCTTTTTCCGTGATTTTTTCTGAAGAGCCAGCCGATGCAATTGACTCGTCACCTTGATGCCAACGCCACCTTGGTTTCGCTGATCGAACCCCTGGCGCTGCGCGATGGTTACAGCCAGACCGGGCTGCCGGGCGTGCAGGTGTTGCGCGCCAGTTGCGACGTCGCCCGTGGCCCGCACATTTATGAACCGAGCCTGATGATCATTGCTCAGGGCAGCAAACTGGCGTATCTCGGCCCTCGCACCATGGAATACGGCGCCGGGCATTATCTGATCCAGGCGCTGCCGGTGCCGTTCGAGTGCGAGACCTATGCGTTGCCGGACGCGCCGTTGCTCGGCGTGTCGGTGGCGATCGACCGGGTGCTGCTCGGTGAACTGGTACTGGCCATGGGGCTGGCACCGGGGCGGCATATTCCGGCGCAGACACCGGAGTCGATGACCTCGGTGGTGCTCGACGATGACATGCGCGGTTGTGTCGAACGCTTGCTGCGCTGTCTGCACGATCCGCTGGAATGCCAGATTCTCGGACCGGCGCGGGTGCGTGAATTGTTGTTCGTCGCGTTGCGCGGGCCTCAGGCGGACGTGCTGCGGGCATTGGTGGAACAGCAGGGGCAATTTGCCCGGGTGGCGGCTTCGATCAGTCATCTGCATGCGCATTACACCGAGCCGTTGAACGTCGAGACGCTGGCCAGTTGCGCGAACATGAGCGTTTCGACCTTTCACGAACACTTCAAGCGCAGCACGCTGCTGTCGCCGGTGCAGTATCTGAAGCGTTTGCGCTTGTTGAAGGCGCAGACGTTATTGATCGCCGAGGGGCTGGGTGTCGCCCAGGTTGCGCATCGGGTGGGGTATCAGAGCACGTCGCAGTTCAGTCGCGAGTACAAGCGCTATTTCGAACGCAGCCCCGGGGATGAGCGCGCTGCCTGAGTTGCCACAGTACCTGTGGGAGCGGGCTTGCTCGCGAATGCAGTGTGTCAGTTGACAGATATGCTGCCTGACACGACGCCTTCGCGAGCAAGCCCGCTCCCACATTGGTTTTGTGGCGTTGCAGGAATAGTGGGCAACAAAAAGGCCCCCATATAGGGAGCCTTGATGTTCAGCGATTCGACTTACATGTTCGGGTAAGTAGGGCCGCCAGCGCCTTCCGGCGTCACCCAGGTGATGTTCTGCGAAGGGTCCTTGATGTCGCAGGTCTTGCAGTGCACGCAGTTCTGGGCGTTGATCTGGAAGCGCTTCTCGCCGTCTTCCTTGGTGATCACCTCATACACGCCGGCCGGGCAGTAACGCTGCGCCGGTTCGTCGTACATCGGAAGGTTGCGGCTCAACGGGATGGTCGGGTCGGTCAGTTTCAAGTGGCACGGCTGTTCTTCTTCATGGTTGGTACCGGAGATGAACACCGAGCTCAGTTTGTCGAAACTGATCTTGCCGTCGGGTTTCGGGTAGTCGATCTTCTTGCAGTCGGCCGCGAGCTTGAGGCAGGCGTAGTCCGGCTTGGTGTCGTGCAGGGTGAACGGCAGTTTGCCGCCGAAGATGTTCTGGTCCAGCCAGTTGAAACCACCGCCAACGATGGCGCCGAACTTGTGGATCGCCGGGCCGAAGTTGCGGCTGGCGAACAATTCTTCGTAGAGCCAGCTCTTCTTGAACGCGTCGACGTAGGTGGTCAGCTCTTCAGTGCCGTCTTTCTCGGCGAACAGCGCGTCAGCCACGGATTCAGCGGCGAGCATGCCGGACTTCATCGCAGTGTGGCTGCCTTTGATCTTGGCGAAGTTCAGGGTGCCGAGGTCGCAACCGATCAGCGCGCCGCCCTTGAACACCATTTTCGGCAGCGAGTTCAGGCCGCCCTTGCAGATTGCACGTGCGCCGTAGCTGATTCGCTTGCCGCCTTCCAGGTACTGCTTGAGTACCGGGTGATGCTTGAGGCGCTGGAACTCGTCGAACGGCGACAGGTAGGTGTTGCTGTAGGACAGATCGACGATCAGACCGACCACCACCTGATTGTTTTCCAGGTGATAAAGGAAGGAGCCACCGGTGTTCTCGGTGCCCATGATGTCCATCGGCCAACCGGCGGTGTGTACCACCAGGCCAGGCTGGTGTTTGGCCGGGTCGACTTCCCAGATTTCCTTCAGGCCGATGCCGTAGTGCTGGGCGTCGGCATCGCTGTCGAGGTTGTAGCGCTTGATCAGCTGTTTGCCGATGTGGCCACGGCAACCTTCGGCGAACAGCGTGTATTTGCCACGCAGTTCCATGCCCGGGGTGTACAGGCCGTCTTTCGGATGACCTTCGCGGTCGACACCGAGGTCGCCGGTGATGATCCCGCGCACCACACCGTTTTCATCGATCAGCGCTTCCTGAGCGGCGAAGCCCGGGTAGATTTCCACGCCCAGGTTCTCGGCCTGCTGAGCGAGCCAGCGGCACAGGTTGCCGAGGGAAATAATGTAGTTGCCTTCGTTGTGCATGGTCTTGGGCACAAAGAAGTCAGGAATTTTCTGCGCGCTTTCGGCGTTTTTCAGCACGAAGATGTCATCGCGGGTGACAGGCGTGTTCAGCGGAGCGCCGAGTTCTTTCCAGTCCGGGAACAGTTCGTTCAGGGCCCGTGGTTCGAATACGGCACCGGACAGGATATGCGCGCCGACTTCGGAGCCTTTTTCGACCACGCAGACGCTGATTTCCTTACCGGCTTCGGCGGCCTTCTGCTTCAGACGGCAGGCGGCGGACAGGCCAGCGGGGCCGGCACCGACGATGACCACGTCGAATTCCATGTATTCGCGTTCCACAGGCTATCTCCTACTCAAGGCTCAACAGTTTTTTTCTAATTTGGAGGTTCGGTGTCGTATCCGTTATTGCCTTTACGTTAACGTCAAGGGTAATAATGGGCAAACCACCTTTCTCTCTAGGCGGCGCATTATATCTACACCACTCTTAGCGTCCAATACAAACGTTTGTTTGAATCGGCTCCAGCCCAGAGAAATCAAAGAAGCGCGGCTTATGACAGGGCATTTTGGCGTATTGACCAGAATGGGCGTTCCGGTCAAGATACGGGCGGTTTTGCGCTCGCCGTAGGCTGAATGGTGGTTTCAAGAGCACCTCTAAAGACAGGGCGTAGGCGGTAACCGGTGATGCGCAGCGCAGGTTCGGCGCGCAGTTTACACACCGCGAAGCGGCATGACTCGTCGGTCACGACTGACGAACGGTCATCTCGCTCAGCCGGCGTTTTTAGAGGTGCCCTTGTGCCCGATGAGCATCAACCGCCAGGTTCGCCTAGGCGACTTTCTTTTCACCGGAGAGTAACGAGGAATCCATGAAGGTTCTTGTAGCTGTCAAACGCGTTGTGGATTACAACGTCAAGGTTCGCGTCAAGGCGGACAATTCCGGCGTAGACCTCGCCAACGTCAAGATGTCGATGAACCCGTTCTGCGAAATCGCAGTGGAAGAAGCCGTACGCCTGAAAGAGAAAGGCGTTGCGACTGAAATCGTCGTCGTCTCCATCGGCCCGTCCACCGCTCAGGAACAGCTGCGTACCGCACTGGCTCTGGGTGCCGACCGCGCCATCCTCGTCGAATCCGCTGAAGACCTGACTTCCCTGGCCGTGGCCAAGCTGCTCAAGGCCGTGGTCGACAAGGAACAGCCTCAGCTGGTGATCCTGGGCAAACAGGCCATCGACAGCGACAACAACCAGACCGGCCAGATGCTCGCTGCACTGAGCGGCTACGGTCAGGGCACTTTCGCCTCGAAAGTCGAAGTCTCCGGCGACAGCGTTGCCGTGACCCGCGAAATCGACGGCGGCGCGCAGACCGTTTCCCTGAAACTGCCGGCCATCGTCACCACCGACCTGCGTTTGAACGAGCCGCGCTACGCGTCCCTGCCAAACATCATGAAAGCCAAGAAGAAGCCTCTCGAGACGCTGACTCCGGACGCTTTGGGCGTTTCCACCGCCTCCACCAACAAGACCCTGAAAGTCGAAGCGCCAGCTGCACGCAGCGCGGGTATCAAGGTCAAGTCGGTGGCTGAACTGGTCGAGAAACTGAAAAACGAAGCGAAGGTAATCTGATCATGACTATCTTGGTAATCGCCGAACACGACAACAAGGTGCTGGCTCCGGCCACCCTGAACACCGTGGCTGCCGCTGCCAAAATCGGCGGCGACATCCACGTTCTGGTTGCGGGTCAAGGCGCTGGCGCCGTGGCTGAAGCCGCCGCGAAAATCGCTGGCGTGAGCAAAGTCCTGAACGCTGACAATGCCGCTTACGCGCATCAGTTGCCGGAAAACGTTGCTCCGCTGGTTGCTGCTCTTGCCCATGAAGGCGGGGGCGCGGGTTACAGCCACATCCTGGCTGCCGCCACTTCCAACGGCAAAAACATTCTGCCGCGCGTTGCCGCCCAGCTGGACGTTGACCAGATCTCCGAGATCATCTCGGTAGAAAGCGCTGACACCTTCAAGCGTCCGATCTACGCCGGTAACGCCATCGCTACCGTGCAATCGACTGCTGCGATCAAAGTGATCACCGTGCGTGCCACCGGTTTCGACCCGGTTGCCGCTGAAGGTGGTTCGGCTGCCGTTGAAGCGGTTGCTGCTGCCCATAACGCCGGCACTTCCAGCTTCGTCAGCGAAGAGTTGGCCAAGTCCGATCGTCCTGAGCTGACCGCTGCCAAGATCGTCGTTTCCGGCGGCCGTGGCATGCAAAACGGCGACAACTTCAAACACCTGTACGCCCTGGCCGACAAGCTGGGCGCTGCCGTCGGTGCTTCCCGCGCTGCGGTCGACGCAGGTTTCGTACCGAACGACATGCAGGTCGGTCAGACCGGCAAGATCGTTGCACCTCAGCTGTACATCGCCGTCGGTATTTCCGGCGCGATCCAGCACCTGGCCGGCATGAAAGACTCCAAAGTGATCGTTGCGATCAACAAGGATGAAGAAGCGCCGATCTTCCAGGTGGCCGACTACGGCCTGGTGGCGGATCTGTTCGAAGCCGTACCTGAGCTGGAGAAGCTGGTCTAATCCGGCGGCTTCACTTATAAAGAGCCCGGCCTGTTGGTCGGGCTTTTTTTTGTCTCGGATTTGAGTGGGAGCGTTTCGCCATGGATCTGCATCGCCGGTTAGGCTTCTCGTTATTGCTGTTCTCCAGTCTGTTGCCGGGGTTGTCCAATGCAGCGGGCAAATGCGAGCGACTGGTCGTCACTGGCAGCCCTGACGCTCCGCCCTATCTGTGGCAGGACCCGCAAAACCCGAAACAACTGATCGGTGCCAGCGCTGACCTGCTGCAGCAGGTTGCGAAGGACCTGGGGATCAAGGTCGAGTTGCTCTATGCCGGTAAACGCGCCCAGGCCCTCGACGAAGTTCGCAGTGGTCGCATGGATGTGCTGGCGGACGCTCCCCTGAACTTCAACGAGCTGGAAAATCTCGACTACATCCATCCTCCGCTACTGGAAAACGATTACCTGGTGTGGACGCGCAAGGGCTCGACGCTCGTCTATAACGAAGCCAAAGACCTGCATGGACATACCGGAGGCTTGTCGGAAAAGTCTCGAATGACCCAGGCATTCAGCACTTTTGCCGAGCAGCAATTGACCCTGACCCGGACGGCAAACCTGACCCAGGCGTTTCAGAAACTTCTGCTGGGGGAGGTTGAATATGTACTCGCCGGCCGCTACTCGGGGATGGCCGCCGCGCAGGCACTGGGCATGGCCAATGATCTGCTGGCTTTCGAGCAACCGATTGACCGGCCCGGTCTGTTCCTTGCGCTTTCCCACAACTCGGCTTGCAACGATCCGTGGTTGCGCGGACAGCTGGCCAAAAAGATGACAGAATTGCCCGCGTCCGGCCTGACGGAAGCCGCGCTGCAACGCAACATCGAGCGCTGGAAGGCGCAGCAGCAACAATCGCCGCAGCAACCTGTCAGCGCCCCAAAACAGTAGGGATTCTTAGTGAGTAATCGACTTCTTTTCGCGGCTCTGGCCGTTCTGGCCCTGGCCGGTTGCGCCAGTGATCCGGCACCCCACGAACAAATGCGGCTGACCGAGCAGGCGCTCGAGCAAGCCAAGGCTGTCGGCGCCACTGCCGATGAAGTGCCCGAGATGAAACTGGCCGAAGACAAATTCAATCGGGCCAAGGGCAGCATGGCTGGCGAATCCTTCAAGAATGCACGGATGCGCGCCGAACAGGCCGAGCTGGACGCCCGTCTGGCTGAAGCCAAGGTGCTGACCCAGAAAAGCGAGGAGCAACTGAACGTGCTCAATACCCGCATCGTCCGTCTGCGCAAGCAACTGGGGGATGCCCGATGAATTCGATGTCCAAATTGTTCGGCGGGCTGGTGCTCGTCGGTTGTACCAGCCTCTTTGGCTGCGCCGGTCAACACAGCGAGGGCGCCTTGCAGGAGGCCAGCGCTGACTTTCAGAAGGTCAAGGAAGATTCCAATGTGCTGCGTATCGCGCCGAAAGACGTGATTCGGGCCGGTGAGTCCCTGGCCCGTGCCGACCGTCTCTCCACCTATTGGGGAAGCGGTGCGGACGTGGTGCATTATTCCTACTTGAGCCAGCGTTACAGCCAGATCGCCCGAGAGCATACCAATCTGGTACTCAACGAGGAACGCGCGGCCAAGCTTGAGCTCGAGCGCCAACGCCTGCAGTTGGCATTGCGCGAATCCAAACTGTTGAGCGTGCAGCAGCAGGGCAAGTGGCTGGAGGAGCAGATCGTTGCACTGGCCACTACCCAGACCGATCGCGGACTGGTGATGACCCTCGGTGACGTGCTGTTCGATACCGGCGAAGCCGAACTGAAGAACTCGGCCAATCGTGTGGTGTTGAAGATCGTGCAATTCCTGCAGCTCAATCCCAAGCGCGTAGTGCGAATCGAGGGCTATACCGACAGCACCGGTGGCAAGCAGGAAAATCTCAAATTGTCTCGTGATCGCGCACAATCCGTGGCTGACGTACTGACGGATCTGGGCATCGACGAAAAACGTATTCAGGTCGAAGGCTACGGCGACGAGTACCCGGTAGACGCCAACGCTTCCGAACGTGGGCGTGCGCAGAACCGTCGGGTGGAAATCGTGTTCTCCGACGAAAAAGGCCAGCTCGGCGCCGCCCGCTGAGGGTGGCGTTACTGGAAAGCCCGGCCTGTCATGCAGCGCCGGGCTTTTTCACGTCTGTCGATTACCTCACAAAGCAGTACAGATTTAACCGACACTGCACTGTATGGTTGACTAATATGGCAACTGTCCCAGTACACTTCAGAACTGTTCCGGTATTGTTTCGCACAAGAATAAAACGCCCGTGAAATCGAGTGCTGCGTCATGACCAATCTTTTGCTCTACCAACGTATTGCTCAACAGCTGGCCGAAGACATCCGTCGTGGTGTCTATCAACCCGGCGAGCGCGTGCCCTCGGTGCGCAAGATGAGTTCGCAGCTCAATGTCAGCCACGCGACGGTGTTGCAGGCTTACGCCAATCTTGAAGATCAGGGGTTGATCCGGGCGCGACCGCAGTCCGGTTATTACGTACACCAGACGCCGGCGCTGACGGCGCCGACCCCGGACATCGCCCGGGTCGAACGGCCCGGTCTGGTCACCCGTGCCAGCATCATTCAGCAAGTGTTGGTCGAATCGCGCCGAGAAGGCGTGTTCCCGCTGGGGGCAGCGGTGCCAAGTGTTGATTATTTACCGGTGCGCGCACTGCATCAGCAATTGGCCAAAGTCACCCGATTCCATAGCCCGCGGGCCTTCAGCTACATGTTCAGCCCGGGTTTCGAACCGTTGCGCCGGCAAGTGGCGATCCGTATGCGCGATGCCGGGGTGGTGGTTGACCCTTCGGAAGTAGTGATCACCCATGGCTGTGTCGATGCCCTGCAGATGTCATTGCGGGTGCTGACCCGTCCGGGCGATCTGATTGCCGCCGAGTCACCGACTTATTACGGCCTCTTGCAGTTGGCCGACCTGCTGGGCCTGAAAGTCATCGAAATCCCCAGCGACCCGGCCACCGGCATGAGCCTTGAAGCCTTGCAGCTGGCGGCCAATCAATGGTCGATCAAAGCCCTCGTGCTGACGACTCGGCTGAGCAATCCGCTGGGTGGCACCATGCCCGAGGATCGGCAAAAACAATTGCTGCGTCTGGCCTCGGACTTCGATATCCAGATCGTCGAAGACGACATCTACGGCGAACTGATGTTCGAGCAGGGTCGCACCAAGGCGCTCAAGGCCTATGATCGGCTGGATCGGGTCATTTACTGTTCGAGTTTCTCCAAGACGCTGTCGCCGGGTGTGCGCGTCGGCTGGATGATTGCCGGTAAATATCAGCAGGAAATCCAGCGTCTGCAGACCTTCACCACCCATTCGGCCTGCAGCGTCACGCAAATGGCGATTGCCGCTTATCTGGAAAATGGCGGTTATGACCGGCATTTACGGTACATCCGCCAGGAATACCGAAAAAACCTCAGTGCGTTCCAGTTGGCGGTGCAGCAGTACTTTCCTGAAGGCACGCAAATGACCCGGCCCACTGGCGGTTTCATCCTGTGGGTGAGCCTGCCCGGGCGGGTCAATACGCAGGAGTTGCATGTCCGCGCGCTGCAGCAGGGCATCAGCATCGCCCCCGGACTGATCTTCAGTAATACCGAGCAGTTCAATCACTGTATCCGCCTGAACTGCGGTACCCCGTGGAATCGTGAGGCGGAACGCGCCCTCATGACACTCGGCCTGCTGGCGACCCAGCTCTGTCAAGAGATGGCTGCGGGCTTCTGAGATTTCGGCGGAGCTTGTCATGCCGCGTCCAACAGGCGAGCATATGGCCCTCTGCCGTTAGTTTTGTTGGGTTCATGAAAGCGAATTTTCCTGCCGCCTGGGTCGTTCTTTGCCTGTTGATGTCGGGCCACGTGTCCGGGGTCATGGCGGCCTCCGTTCAGGAGAAGGCGCCAGCGACGACGACGGCCAGACAACCGGCCTCCGCGAAAAAGACCGCAGCAACGCCAAAGGTTACGCAGAAGAAAGCGGCTCCCGTAAAGAAGCGGCCTCCCATCGCCTCCAAGTCGAAACCTGCCAGCGAAGTGGTTAAAACGCAGTTGCCACCGGCCAGACTCGACCTGAGCCTGCCAAGGGAAATGGTTCAGCAGTTGAAACCTGCCGGTACCGTGCCGTTGCCCAGGCACGATACGGTCCTGCCGCAGATGTTCGGTGAAAAGAACAGCGGGTTCCAGCTCAACGGTCGCCTGTTGAGCAATGAAATGCAGCTGCAGCTGCGCAATGAAGAGCGCAGAGACGTCGAAGGCGCGGCGCTGGATTTCGAATTCAAGCAGTAAATTCAAATGATCCGTGACCCGCATACCAGACGCTTTGTCGGAGACTGGTCAGTCACTTTCATTTCTGCGTAAAAACCCGGGTTCAGGGAATTTAACACAGCCGTTTTAGCGGTTACTCTGTTCCGCGTCCCTTTAACACATTGCCCGTCGCGAGGAGCTCGTCGTCATGAAATGCCGTGAAGGCTGTGGCGCCTGTTGCATTGCCCCTTCAATCAGTTCGCCGATCCCGGGCATGCCCGATGGCAAACCTGCCGGCGAACGTTGCGTTCAGCTGTCGGTCGAAAACCTGTGCAGCATTTTCGGCCGACCGGAACGTCCAGCGGTCTGTTCAGGGTTCAGCGCCGATGTCGAAGTCTGCGGAAGCAGTCAGGAAGAGGCGATCAGATTGCTCGGTTGGTGGGAGCAGATGACGGCGGCGTGATGTGTCAAACGTACGGAACTTCAACAATAAGGAATAAGACTATGGGTTCGCTGCATCGTATCGCTGTGTTGTGTGGTTTGACTGCCGTGCTGGCCACTTCGGCTGCCCAGGCTGAAGACTGGAAAGTGGTCAAGAACGAAGACGGCATCAAGGTCTCCCTGAGCGAAGTGCCGGGTTCGGACTACAAGTCTTACCAGGGCGTGACCTTGATGAAGACTACCGTCGCCAAACTGCGCGCACTGCAGGAAGACGTCCCCGGTGCCTGTGCCTGGATTCACGAGTGCAAGACCCAGAAACTGCTCAAGCATGAAGGCGACCAGAGCTGGACCTATACCCAGTTCAATACGCCATGGCCGGTGACCCCGCGCGATTCGATCCTGCATGTCACCACCGTTGAGGGGGCCGATGGCAGCCTGACCCGCAACCTGGAAGGCTTGCCGAAGTATCTTCCGGAAGAAAAAGGCTTTGTCCGGGTCGCTCAGGTCAAAGGCTTCTGGAAGTTCGTGCCGAAGGGCGATCAGGTCGAAGTGACCTATCAGGTTCACACCGAGCCGGGTGGCAGCGTGCCGTCGATGATTGCCAACAAGTTCGTGGTCGACGCACCGTTCAATACCCTGAAAGCCCTGAAAGAACGCGCCGAGAAGTAAGCGTCGCGTGCTCTTCAAACGCCCCGAAGAACTCGGGGCGTTTTGCTTTGTAGCGATATTGTGTTTCCGGATATGCGTTGAACGAAATTTTCACAAAGTCTTCAAGACAATTCGCCCGCGCAGTTTTTATCTGTCCGGGTATGCCGTGCCTTTAATGAAAGAGTCCGGCAGCCGGGCAGTAATCAATGGCAATGCCGCCGGTGATCGTGCAACATTTGCGCACCGCGCAAGCCCCGGGGCCTGGAATGGCCAACAGAGGGCAGGGCGCAGCTGTATTTTTGCAACTTCAACTTTCAATGGGTCCTAAAACGACATGGCAAACCCGGACGCCCTGAATCAGCAGCGATCTTCCAGTCGCCTGCTGCAACCGACCGTCAAATCGCATCTGGCCTACACGCTCTTGTGCGCGCTGGTCATGATGGTGATGTTTTCCGTGCTGCGCCTCGCGCTGCTGGTCTACAACCGCGAGATGATCCTCGACACCCCGGCTTCGACCTTCTTCGAAGCCTTCGCCAACGGCCTGCGTTTCGACCTGCGCCTGGTGGTCTACCTCTGTGTTCCGATGGTGCTGGCGCTGTTCAGTGCCCGGGCCATGGCTGCGCGCGGGTTCTTCCGCCTGTGGCTGACCGTGACCTCCAGCATCGCGCTGTTCCTCGGCCTGATGGAGATGGACTTCTACCGCGAGTTCCACCAGCGCCTCAACGGCCTGGTGTTCCAGTATGTGAAGGAAGACCCGAAAACCGTGATGAGCATGCTCTGGTACGGTTTCCCGGTGGTGCGTTACCTGCTGGCCTGGGCCGTGGGCACGGTGATCCTGACCCTGGCGTTCAAGGCCGCCGACCGTCTGACCCGTCCGCGTGGCCCGTTCAGCGGTGGCAACGTCGGCACCCGTCAGGTGGCGCCATGGTATGCGCGTCTGGCGGTGTTCGTGGTGTGCCTGCTGATCTGTGTGGTCGCCGTGCGCGGCACCCTGCGTCAGGGCCCGCCGCTGCGTTGGGGTGATGTGTACACCACCGAATCGAACTTCGCCAACCAGCTCGGCCTCAATGGCACCCTGTCGCTGATCGCGGCCGCCAAGGACCGCATGGGCGAAGACCGCAACAACATCTGGAAAGCCACGCTGCCGCAGGAGCAGGCGCAGAAAGTGGTGCGCGAAATGCTGGTGATGCCGGACGACAAACTGGTCGATGCCGACATCGCCGCCGTACGTCGCGACTACACCCCGCCGGCCGACAAGACCCTGCCGATCAAGAATGTCGTCGTGATCCTGATGGAAAGCATGGCCGGTCACTCGGTGGGCGCTCTGGGCGCGCCGGGCAACATCACGCCGTACCTCGACAAACTGTCGAAGGAAGGCCTGCTGTTCGACCGTTTCTTCTCCAACGGCACCCACACCCACCAGGGTATGTTCGCCACCATGGCGTGCTTTCCGAACCTGCCGGGTTTCGAGTACCTGATGCAGACCCCGGAAGGCAGCCACAAACTGTCCGGCCTGCCGCAGCTGCTCAGTGCGCGCAAGTATGACGACGTCTACGTCTACAACGGTGACTTCGCCTGGGATAACCAGTCCGGTTTCTTCAGCAACCAGGGCATGACCAACTTCGTTGGCCGCAACGACTTCGTCAATCCGGTGTTCTCCGATCCGACCTGGGGCGTGTCCGACCAGGACATGTTCGACCGTGGTCTGGTAGAGCTCAAGGCGCGTGAAAACGGCAAGCCGTTCTATGCACTGCTGCAGACCCTGTCCAACCACACGCCGTACGCCTTGCCGACGCCATTGCCGGTCGAGCGCGTGACCGATCGTGGCACGCTCAACGAACACCTGACCGCCATGCGTTATGCGGATTGGGCGCTGGGCCAGTTCTTCGAGAAGGCCCGCAAGGAGCCGTACTTCAAGGAAACCCTGTTCGTCATCGTCGGCGATCACGGTTTTGGCAACGAGCGTCAGATTACCGAAATGGACCTGGGCCGCTTCAACGTACCGATGCTGATGATCGCACCGGGCATCCAGGAAAAATTCGGTACCCGTGACCACACCGTAGGGACGCAGATCGACATCGTGCCGACCATCATGGGTCGTCTGGGCGGCGAAGTGCGCCATCAGTGCTGGGGTCGTGACCTGCTCAACCTGCCGGCAGGCGACACCGGTTTCGGTGTGATCAAGCCGTCGGGCAGCGAGCAGACCACGGCGATCGTGACCGCTGACCAGATCCTGGTTCTGCCAAAGGAAAAGGAAATGGCGCCGAAGATCTACCAGTACCAACTGGGCGCGAACCCTTCTGCCGAAATCATTCCGGACGCACCGCGTACCGCCGAACTGAAACTCAAGCTCGAAGCGTTCCTGCAGACGGCCACCAAGAGCCTGATCGACAACACCGCCGGTGTGATTAACGGCAAGCCGGACTGATCATTCGACGCAATAAAAAAGAGGCCCTTTGAAGGGCCTCTTTTTTTGTCGGTCAAATAGTCATATCCGACCGAGTAACAGCAGCACCAACAGTACTACCAGCACCACACCGATAATGCCCGAAGGGCCATAACCCCAACTTCTGGAGTGCGGGAAGACCGGCAGACCACCGATCAGCAACAGGATCAGGATAATGATAAGAATTGTGCCCATGTCGATTTCCTTGTTGATAGTGTCTGAAAAGTCTTGGTGTTCAAGGGCGGCTGGAAGTTGAACTAAATCCAGACGGCTTACAAATTCCGACTGCTGCGCATGAAAGAAAATTCAATGTTTTTTCAGTGTATTTGGCTAACACTCTTATTTCGTTTGATGCCGCAGTTTGCTCCTGCCATTCAGCAATCTGATGGAGCGTGGGTCGCTTCGGTTCCTTCGCTACACTGCGCGCATCTTCCCCGGAACAACAAGGCTGTCTGCTATGCAAAATCGCATGATGATCACTGGCGCGGGCTCCGGCCTGGGTCGCGAAATCGCGCTGCGCTGGGCGCGTGAAGGCTGGCAACTGGCGTTGTCCGATGTCAGCGAGCCCGGCTTGCAGGAGACTCTGAAACTGGTTCGCGAGGCGGGTGGCGACGGTTTCATCCAGCGCTGCGATGTGCGCGATTACAGCCAGCTCACTGCGTTCGCTCAGGCCTGTGAAGAGAAGTTCGGCGGCATCGACATCATCGTCAACAACGCCGGTGTGGCCTCGGGTGGATTCTTCAGCGAGCTGTCGCTGGAAGACTGGGACTGGCAGATCGCGATCAACCTGATGGGCGTGGTCAAGGGCTGCAAGGCGTTCCTGCCGTTGCTGGAGCAAAGCAAGGGCAAGATCATCAACATCGCCTCGATGGCGGCACTGATGCAAGGTCCGGCGATGAGCAACTACAACGTCGCCAAGGCCGGCGTGGTGGCGTTGTCCGAAAGCCTGTTGATCGAACTGGCCCAGCAGGAAGTCGGTGTCCATGTGGTCTGCCCGTCGTTCTTCCAGACCAATCTGCTGGACTCGTTCCGTGGTCCGACACCGGCCATGAAAGCCCAGGTTGGCAAGTTGCTGGAGAGTTCGCCGATCACCGCCGCCGATATTGCCGATTACATCTACAAGCAGGTTGCGGCCGGCGAGTTCATGATCCTGCCCCATGAGCAAGGGCGAATGGCCTGGGCGATCAAGCAGAAGAACCCGCAGCTGCTGTACAACGAAATGACCGCGATGGCCGAAAAGATGCGCGCCAAGGCCAAGCAGAACAACGGCTGAACTTGCCCGGGGTTCGCCGCATCGTTAGGGTGGCCGCAACAGTCACCCTGACGAGATGTCTTGCATGCTCAATTACCTGTGGTTTTTCCTCGCCGCGCTGTTTGAAATCGCCGGCTGTTTCGCGTTCTGGATGTGGCTGCGCCAGGGCAAGAGCGCCTTGTGGGTGATCCCGGCGCTGCTCAGCCTGACCCTGTTTGCGCTGCTGTTGACGCGTGTTGAAGCAACCTACGCCGGTCGCGCCTACGCTGCTTACGGCGGCATCTACATCATTGCCTCGATTGGCTGGCTGGCCGTGGTCGAGCGTATCCGCCCGCTGGGATCAGACTGGATCGGTGTCGCCTTGTGTGTAATCGGGGCCAGCGTGATTCTGTTCGGGCCTCGGTTTTCGGCGACCTGAAGCATCGGCTTGAAGGAAACATCTGAAGGCCAAGGCGCCCGGGCCTGTAGGGTTTGACTGATTTGCCCGCAGCGCATTGTAGGGTGCTCGAAAGCCGCGCATCTTCAAGGCTCGAAAACCTTGAAGGACACCCCCCATGCTTGTACTCAGCCGTGTTGTCGGTGAACTGATTTCCATCGGCGACAACATCACTTTGCGCGTTCTGGCGGTCAACGGCTCCAGCGTGCGGTTCGGCGTCGAGGCGCCAAAGCAGGTCAATGTGCACCGCGCCGAAGTCTACGAGCGGATCCAGCGCAAACAGGCCAGCGGCAAGGGCCGCTGACCGTTTCAGTCGAACAGGTGCTTGGGCACGTCGTGCTTGAGCATCAACTGGCATTGCTCGCTTTCCGGATCGAAAACGATCAGCGCCTGGCCTTTGATCAGGGCCTGGCGAACCCGCAGAACGCGGGTTTCCAATGGTGTGTCGTCACCGTTGTCGGTGCCGTCGCGGGTGACGAAATCCTCGATCAGGCGGGTCAGGGTGTCGACTTCGAGCGCGTCGTAGGGAATCAGCATGGGCACCTCGGCTAAATCAATCTCGGGATGCTACGGCGAATGATCGCCGAGGGCCAGACTCAACTGTCCGAGCGTTGCCCCACCAGGCTGTCCACCGATGGCACACGGGTGTCGCTCTCCATCTGCGTTTCGTGTTCGATCTGATGACTGAAACGGTCCAGTGACCCGGTGGCCGGTTGGGCATCGCTGGCGAACACTGGCGGGCTCAGAATGTACGCCCCCAGCAAACGACTGAGCGCGGCCAGGCTGTCGATGTGCGTGCGTTCGTAGCCGTGGGTTGCGTCGCAGCCGAAGGCGAGCAGGGCGGTGCGGATGTCGTGACCGGCGGTGACCGCCGAGTGGGCATCGCTGAAGTAATAGCGGAACAGGTCGCGGCGCACCGGCAGTTCGTGTTCGCCGGCCAGGCGCAACAAGTGCCGCGACAGGTGATAGTCGTACGGTCCACCGGAATCCTGCATCGCCACGCTCACGGCATGTTCGCTGGAGTGCTGGCCGGGCGCGACCGGGGCGATGTCGATACCGACGAATTCGCTGACGTCCCATGGCAACGCCGCGGCTGCACCGCTGCCGGTTTCCTCGGTGATGGTGAACAGCGGATGGCAATCGATCATCAACTCCTGACCGCTGTCGACAATGGCTTTCAATGCTGCCAGCAGTGCGGCGACGCCGGCCTTGTCATCCAGGTGACGAGCGCTGATGTGACCACTTTCGGTGAATTCCGGTAGCGGGTCGAAGGCGACGACATCGCCGACGCTGATGCCCAGCGAATCGCAATCGGCGCGGGTCGCACAATAGGCGTCCAGCCGCAGTTCGACGTGATCCCAGCTGATCGGCATCTCGTCCACGGCCGTGTTGAAGGCATGCCCGGACGCCATCAGCGGCAACACGCTGCCGCGGATCACGCCGTTGTCGGTGAATAGGCTGACGCGGCTGCCCTCGGCGAAGCGGCTCGACCAGCAGCCCACCGGCGCCAGGGTCAGACGGCCGTTGTCTTTCACCGCGCGCACGGCGGCGCCGATGGTGTCCAGGTGCGCCGAGACCGCGCGGTCAGGGCTGTTTTTCTTGCCCTTGAGGGTGGCGCGAATCGTGCCGCGACGGGTCATTTCGAAGGGAATGCCAAGTTCCTCCAGACGTTCGGCGACGTAACGCACGATGGTGTCGGTGAACCCGGTAGGGCTGGGAATGGCGAGCATTTCCAGCAGGACTTTCTGCAGGTAATTCAGATCCGGTTCGGGAATTTGGGTGGTCATGGAAACTCCTGTTGCGGGGCGTCATTCACGCGTTCAACGCGGGAATGACGCTGAAGAGGGATCAAGTGGCCGGCTGACTGTGCGGAAACAACAGATCGACAAACCGCTCGGCCGTCGGTTGAGGCTCATGGTTGGCAAGACCCGCCCGCTCGTTGGCTTCGATGAACACGTACGCCGGTTGATCTGCCGCCGGTACCATCAGGTCGAGTCCGACCATGGGGATTTCCAGTGCCCGGGCCGCACGCACGGCAGCGTCGGCCAGGGTCGGGTGCAGGATCGCGGTGACGTCTTCCAGCGTGCCACCGGTGTGCAGGTTCGCCGTGCGTCGCACGAACAGATGCTCACCCGCCGGCAGAATGCTGCTGTAGTCGTAACCGGCCGCGTGCAGAGTGCGCTGGGTTTCATGATCCAGCGGGATCTTGCTTTCGCCACTGGTGGCCGCTTGCCGTCGCCGACTCTGCGCTTCGATCAGCGCGCCGATGGAATGATGGCCGTCGCCGACCACTTCCGCCGGCCGGCGGATCGCTGCGGCCACGACCTCGAAACCGATCACCAGAATCCGCAGGTCGAAGCCTTCGTGAAAGCTCTCGAGCAGCACGCGAGTGTCGAACTGCCTGGCTGCTTCGATGGCTTGTTGCACGTCCTCGATGGTCTGCAGATCCACCGCCACGCCTTGGCCCTGTTCGCCATCCAGCGGTTTGACCACCACTCGCTGGTGTTCATCGAGGAAGGCCAGGTTGTCGTCCGCGTTCCCTGCCAACTGCTGCGACGGCACATTCAACCCGGCGGCTTTCAACACTTTGTGGGTCAGGCTCTTGTCCTGGCACAGGTTCATGCTGATGGCGCTGGTCAGGTCGCTCAGGGATTCGCGGCAACGCACCCGGCGCCCGCCATGACTGAGGGTGAACAGCCCGGCATCGGCGTCATCCACTTGCACATCGATGCCGCGCCGATGGGCTTCCTCGACGATGATCCGCGCATAGGGGTTGAATTGCGCCTCGGGCCCCGGCCCGAGGAACAGTGGCTGGTTGATGCCGTTCTTGCGCTTGATGGCAAACGTCGGCAGGTTGCGAAAACCGAGTTTGGCGTAGAGGTTTTTCGCCTGCCGGTTGTCATGCAGCACCGACAGATCGAGGTAGCTCAGACCCCGACTCATGAAATGCTCGATCAGATGGCGCACCAGCACTTCACCGACCCCGGGACGCGAGCACTGCGGATCGACCGCCAGGCACCACAGGCTGCTGCCGTTTTCCGGGTCGTTGTAAGCCTTCTGGTGATTGAGGCCCATGACGCTGCCGATCACCGCGCCACTGTCGTCGTCTTCCGCCAGCCAGTACACCGGGCCGCCCTGATGATGCGGAGTGAGCAGGGAGGCGTCGATCGGCAACATGCCGCGTGCCTGATACAACTGATTGATCGACTGCCAGTCCTCTTCGCTTTGCGCACGACGGATGCGGAAACCGCGAAACACCCGCGTTGCCTGACGGTAATCGCTGAACCACAGGCGCAAGGTATCGGACGGATCGAGGAACAGTTGAGTCGGTTCCAGACCGAGAACCTGCTGTGGCGCAGCCACGTACAACGCGATATCGCGCTCGCCCGGATGCTCGTTGAGCAATTCCCGGGCGAGGCTCGCCGGGTCGGGAAAGGTGTGGCCAATCAGCAACCGGCCCCAGCCGCAATGCACGGCAATCGGCTCGGCGCTCGGTTGATTGCCATCTTCGGCCAGACGCGCCTGCAATCGTTCGTAGGAGGGTGTCTGACCGCGCAGCAGCCGTTGGCTGTAAGCCGTGGCGTGAGGTTTCATCAATCAGATTCCTTGTTCGCTGAGCCACAGGTTCAAAGCCGCCAGTTGCCACAGCTTGGAGCCGCGCAGCGGGGTCAACTGGCCTTGTGGATCAGTCAGCAGCTTGTCGAGCATGGCGGGGTTGAAGAGGCCGCGATCCTGGCTCGGATCCAGCAGCAGTTCGCGCACCCAGTTCAGGGTGTCGCCTTGCAAATGTTTGAGGCCCGGCACCGGGAAGTAACCTTTTTTGCGGTCGATCACTTCGCTCGGGATGACCCGTCGCGCGGCTTCTTTCAACACCTGCTTGCCGCCGTCGGGGAGTTTGAATTTACCGGGAACACGGGCCGACAATTCCACCAGGCGATAGTCGAGAAACGGCGTGCGCGCCTCCAGACCCCAGGCCATGGTCATGTTGTCGACGCGTTTGACCGGGTCGTCCACCAGCATCACCGTGCTGTCCAGACGCAGGGCCTTGTCGACTGCGGCATCGGCGCCGGGTTGTGCGAAATGCTCCTTCACGAAGTCGCCGGCAGCATCATTGGCGGTCAGCCATTTCGGCTGCACCGTGGCGGCGTAATCGTCGTAGCTGCGGTCGAAAAACGCCTCGCGATAGGCCGCATACGGATCGGCCGCGCCGTCCACTTGCGGATACCAGTGATAACCGGCGAACAACTCGTCGGCGCCCTGGCCGCTCTGTACAACCTTGCAATGCTTGGCCACTTCTCGAGACAGCAGATAGAAGGCGATGCAGTCGTGGCTGACCATCGGCTCGCTCATGGCGCGGAACGCGGCGGGCAGTTGCTCGATGATTTCTCTTTCGTCGATGCGCAGTTGATGATGCTGGGTGCCGTAGTGCTTGGCGATCAGGTCGGAATACTGAAACTCGTCACCGCGTTCGCCGCCGGCATCCTGGAAACCGATGGAAAAGGTCGACAGGTTCTCCACGCCAACTTCGCGCAGCAGGCCAACGAGCATGCTTGAATCGACGCCGCCGGAAAGCAGCACGCCGACATCCACCGCCGCCCGTTGGCGGATCGCTACCGCCTCACGGGTGCTGTCGAGCACGCGGTCGCGCCAGTCTTCCAAAGTCAGGTTTTTCTCGTCTTCGCGTGGGCCGTAGGGCAGCGTCCACCAGGTTTTCTGCTCAGTGGTGCCGTCCGCTTCAATGCGCATCCAGCTCGCTGGTGGCAGCTTTTCGATACCTGCCAGCAAGGTGCGCGGCGCAGGCACCACGGCGTGGAAATTCAGGTAATGGTTGAGCGCCACCGGATCGAGGATCGGGTTGATGTCGCCGCCCTTGAGCAACGCCGGCAGGGCCGAGGCGAAGCGCAGGCGCTGGGCGGTGCGCGACAGGTACAGCGGCTTGACGCCGAGGCGGTCGCGGGCGATGAACAGGCGCTGGGCATCGCGCTCCCAGATGGCGAAGGCAAACATGCCGTTGAGTTTCGGCAGCAGCGCTTCGCCCCAGGCGTGATAGCCCTTGAGCAGCACTTCGGTGTCGCCGCCGGAGTAGAACGCATAACCGAGCGCTTCGAGTTCGGCGCGCAGTTCCGGGAAATTGTAGATCGCGCCGTTGAAGGCCAGGGACAGGCCCAGTCGACTGTCGATCATCGGCTGCGCCGAGCCGTCCGACAGGTCCATGATTTTCAGGCGTCGATGGCCCAGGGCAATCGGCCCCTGAGCGTGAAAGCCCCAGGCGTCGGGGCCGCGAGGCGCCAGGTGATGGGTGATTCGCTCGATGGCTGCAAGGTCTGCAGGTTGTTGATCAAAACGTAACTCGCCAGCTAATCCGCACATAAAGTCCTTACCGGTTTTTCCGTTGGGGAGGGCATTTCTGAACCGCGCCGAAATGGACGGTACCCAGAAACTGACCCGGCTCGGATGTGGGAGTTTTAGAACGATCAGTTATAAGTGGGCTGAGCTGACCGATGGGCCTTTAGCATCCCGGAGGTTGCCGCGGGTGGTAGATATGTATTCGAAACATGCGGATTACTGCTGGTTTGCGGGCCCGAACGGGCAGTTATTCGTGTTTTTTATTCGCTTTCGGGATCGCTAGGGTGGGAGGACTGCACAGCAATAAAGGAATATTGCCCATGTCCACTCCACCGGTATCCGTGACACCGGTCACCCTCTCGGAAGAACAGAAACTGAGCTTTTTGCTGGAAGCCACAGGCGATCTGGACACGGCCCAGGCCTTGCAGAAGAACCTGCCTGCGGCGCTGCTCAACGCCACTGCCGACACACTGGCAGCGCTGGACAAGGCTGCGCGTGATCTGCAAGCCATTCAGTCGACAGTCGAGACACATCTTGGCCGGCTGCAACCTTTGAACAGTTTTTGCACTGATCTCTTGAACCGCACGCTGAGCGCCCGATGGTCCGCAGTGTTCGATGTCGAGAAAGACCACCTGCAATTGCCCGGGAGCTATTGTGGATGCGAGCCAGTGGTCCCGCCGGGGGGCGGCCCGGCGGTTATTCCGTTCGCCACTCCGACGTTGCTCGAGGCTGCCATGCAGAACTTCACGGAGGACGAGGCACAGCCCGATTACTTCCCCGAGGGAAGTGTGGTTCGGATAACCAGCATGCCGGAGGGGGTTCCCGGTCTGACGCCCACAGCGTTCGCTGCTTTTTGTCGTGAGCTGAACCTGGGGCAGCAGTATCAGCAACATTTCCAGCAGGTGTTCGGTGTCAAGACGGTGGATGGAAACCGGACAGCCACCGGTCCTCTGGTTCTCGACATCACCACCATGAAAAAACACCTGCTGCAACTGGACCTGCTTCTGGCGCTGGTGAGGGAGCACGTCTCTCAGGAGGGTTTTCAGACGGTTCAGCGCTTGATTGATGCCGGTGGCGTTGTCGACACCCAAAGCCTGCGGTTTCAGGGGCGGCCGTTGATCATGCAAGGGATCGAATTGCTCGAGAGTTGTATCTGGGGGGTTGTGGTGTTCTCCGAACGTTCGGTCGAGTCGGACCCGGATCAATGGTGCCTGGTGTACATGCCGGGAGAGCCTGATCAACCCCTGTACGAGTACGCCAGTTTCACGGCGTTCACGACGTATCTTGAATTCAAGTTGGGGGTGGACAGCTACAAAAGCTATTTCACTCACTGCATCGGCGAAGGCGACAAAATCGACTTTTTCAAGACCTTCGCCGATACCGGCAGCCTGGGGCGCGTCAGGCAATTGGAAATGCCCGGTCCGCTGTTCGACTTCATGTTCAAGAGTCATGTCGGCAAGCTGCAACTCGATGCCCGTGTGCTCGCCGTGCCGACCGAGGATGTCGATGAGGAGGCGCGCAGGACGCGTCTGCTGCGTTACCTGGAAACCGGTATGACGGTCGCTAACGCAGCGGGATTTGTCGTACCGGTGTTGGGGCAGTTGATGATGGGGGTCGCCATCGGACAGATGCTCGCAGAGATATATGAAGGGATCGAGGACTGGAGCCAGGGAGATCGTCAGGAAGCGTTTTCACACCTGCTCAGCGTCGCTGAGAACATTGTCCTGATGGCCGTCGTGGGGGCCGGCGTCAAAGGCCTGAAATCCCTGGCGATCAGAACGGTTCGAAAACATCCTGATTTTTTCCACGCATTCACGGCCATTCTGGACAATAAGGGGCAGCCACGCTTGTGGAAGCCACAGTTGGACGGTTATGAACAGCCTTTGCCAGTGGGGGCCGATTCCGATCCCGAGGTGACGGGTTTGTACCGGGGGGAAGGCAGGTTCTTTGCCCGTATTGACCACCATTTCTATGAAGTGGTGCTGGAGCCGGCTTCCGACACCTGGCGTATCCGGCATCCTGTCCGTCCGGATGCCTACGCTCCGCCACTCAAGCCCCACCGGCATGGTGGGTGGCGTCACCCCGGGGAGGCGAGCGAGCATTGGAACGGCGCCTACACCCTCAGACGCATAGACCCGAATCTGGGCAGGTTCGAGGACAGTCGCCTGGAGATGATCCGGCGATTGACCGACACTCGATTCGACGAATTGCATCGTCTGAGTGATGACAATCTGTCGTTGCCCCCACGGTTGCGCGACATGATCGAGCGATTTGGAATCGAACGCAGATTGCGTGATTTCGTTCGCGCCATGGAGCGTGGCGAGGCGACCGACGCCCGTCATGTCCAGGAGCAGTTGCACGTGTTGCCCGAGCTCGCGAACTGGCCGGCCGATCGCTACATCAAGGTCGTGGATGAAAGCGACCGTATCACCGCGACCTATCCTCCTGCATCGATTGACGATGACACGGTGAGCATTATCGTGAGCCATGAGCAACTGGAAAAAGGAGAGCTGCTGCAAACTGTTCTGGACGGCATGTACCCCTGGGAGGTCGAGGCACTTGTGGGGGCGAACGTTGCCCCGGCTGATGCCAGCGTGCAGCTGGCGAAAGTGATCGGGGCTGCGGTCAAGGCCGATTGCAGGTCGGTCTTCGATCACCTTTACCAGCAATTCGACCGCGGCGTCTTCGGTGAGTCGGTCAGTCTGCGCAGCGCTTTTCCCGGTTTGCCGAGGAGGTATGCTCGGGAGCTGCTCAGGCGTACGCCAAGCGTCGAACGGACACGTTTGCGCAGGACCGGGCGAGTGCCCATGGGGTTGGCACAGAGGGCCCGTCAGGCCTTGAGCGATGTGCGTGTGGATCGGGCATTGGCAGGTTTTTACCTGGCGGATATCGCCAGTGCCGATACCAGGAAACTGGCGATACGGTTGTTACCCCGGCTAGGTGGCTGGGATCCTGAGTTCTATCTGGAACTGCGGGCGAAAACACTGAACGGTGATGTGCTGGAAACGTTGGGCGAGAAACCGCTCGTTATTTCAAGTTCATGTACGTTGGTCGAACTCGACAATGGCTACGAAGTGTTTGGCCGTGACAGGAAGTCGCTCGGCAAAGTCGTATCCGGCCCGGAAGACCTTTATCACGCGATTCTCAAAGGGCTGTCAAAGAAGCAGCGCAAGGCCATCGGATTTGCGCAGCCGAAGCCGGAAGATGGCGCACGCCTGCGCAGTATGCTGCTGGAAGGCGCCCTGGATGAGCGCGAGGGGTGCGCTCGGGTGTTGGCGGGGGGGCAGTTGCAAGCGGCGATCGCCGAACCTGTGTGTATGTCTGCCGACTCCCCCGTCGGTTCGAAAACGCATTCGCGTCGTTTATTGCGTCAGGTGAAAAAGCTTTACCCCTTGTTTTCCGACGTGCAAGCCAATGAGTTTCTGGATCAGTCGGGGAGCGATCATCTGTCCAGGGCGATCAGGGTCCGGCAGTTGCGAGAGGACTTGAGCCGGCTGCGGGAAGTGATGGATACCTGGGTCGAGGATGAAGCTGCCATGAAGGCCCTGGGCGGTGATCTGAATGAAATACACGAGTGCCGGCAAATCGTGGCGTTCGAAATCGAGGACTGTTTTCGACGTTTGATCTTCCTGCCCGATGAGGCCGGGCGACTTGTCTACGGTCTGAAGCTCGATGGCATGCGCTTCGGTAAATTTCCGACCTTGCCGGTGGGTTTGACGTTTGACCATGTCAGGCAATTGTCCATGCAGGACATGTTGCTGGACAACGATGCCGTTTATTTCCTCAAAGCCTTCACGAAAATCGAGTCCCTCGAGCTGGATCGCAATCAAATCACCCGATTGCCCGAGATCATTTCACATATGCCGAATCTCAAGCGGCTGAGCCTGGCCGACAACAGGATTCAGCTGACCGAGCACTCGCTGGTGACGTTAGCCAGGTTACGCACCCTGCAAAGCCTGAATCTCAGCGGGAACTTCCTCGGCGCTACGGTGGATGTCGGTAATCTGTTCGATTTGACGTACCTCTCCTTGCGTAATACCCGCGCCACCGAGTTTCCGAAGGGTCTGCAATTGCTGCCCAATCTGGATCGGGTGGATCTGCGGGACAACGAAATCCGTGATCTGCCTGCCTGGCTGTTTGAAACGCCCCGACGCTTCAGTGAAAAGATCAATTTGCGCCATAACCCGATTTCCGATGTCAGCAGAACTTATCTTTATGACTACCGCAGGGCGGTCGGAATCGGTATGGGTTATCTGGATAACGATATCGCGCGACTGGACGAAAACCAGGCGCGTTCGATCTGGTTGACCGAGACGGGAGGAGAAGAGGGCTCCCGGCATCTGCAGATGTGGAACGCGATCAAGGATGATCCGAGGGCCGAAGGTCTGTTCGCTCTGCTGGCGGAGCTGGGCAATTCCGCCGAGTCCGCCAATGTGCGCGAGGATATGTACCGGCGGGTCTGGACGGTTCTGGACGCGACGCAGAGCGATGCCGAACTGCGGGAGCAGATTTTCGATCTGGCGGCCAACCCGATCAATTGCACGGACAATGCGGCATTGAACTTCAGCCACCTGGAAGTTGCAGTGCAGGTCCACCATGTGACACGAGCCAGCAAGGGGCAACGCCCTTCGACGAAGGCGCTGCTGAAACTGGCGAGGGGCCTGTTCCGGCTTGAGCAGATTGACCGGATCGCCGCGCAACACGCGCAGGCCCAAGCGGCACCTGACCCGCTGGAAGTGACTCTTGCCTACCGCTCGGGTCTGGCGCAGGCACTCGAATTGCCCGGACAACCTTCGCACATGCGTTACGCCTCACTCGCGAAGGTGACAGGGGCGGATCTGGTGGAGGCCATCAATCGAATCCAGACGGCAGAACTGTCTCCCGAGTGGCTGGCGTTTCTGGTTCGCCAGCCCTTCTGGGTCGAATACGTGAAAAGCAGTTTTGCCCGGCAGTTCGACGATGCCCGCGCACTTCATCAGGAGCAAGCCCTGGCGTTATTCGAGAAAGCTGAAGAACTCAGCTCGGCCGACTATCTGAGCGAAATGAACCTGTGTGCCGCCCGGCAGGAGCAAACGGAAAGCGCCTTGCTCGAGCAATTGACCGAGCAGGTGCTGCGGCGGGTGGAGGGCAATATCTGCCTGCTGTCCGGTGGCTGAGCATTATCATTTGCCCCGGATCAGCCGCCGCAAGGCAAACCGGTTCGGATGACACGCCTCTGCGACACCTCTGGGCAGGGGCAGCGGTTCGTTGTCCAGCCAGGCTGCCAGCAGCTCACCGGACAGTGGTGCCGTGATCAGCCCCCGGGAACCGTGGCCACTGTTGACGTACAGACCGTCCAGCCAGGGGCAGGACATGTCCGGCACCTGTCGGGCATCCTTGCTCAAGGCGCGATAGGCCTCGGTGAAGGCTTCGCGATCGGCGAGCGGGCCGACGATCGGCAGGTAGTCGGGGCTGGTACAACGGAAGGCTGCACGGCCCTGAAGGCTGTCGGCGTCGAGTTCACTGATGTGCAGGCGCGCGACCAGGTCCGTGGAGATCTCTTCGAGCATCGCCAGATTGCCCAGGTGTTCGGCGGTGGTCGGGGTCAGGTCGTCGCTGTTGAAATCGAAACTGGCACCGAGGGTGTGCTCGCCCAGCCGTGCCGGTGCGACATAACCTTCGGCGCACACGACGGTGGTCAGCGCCTGGCTTTGTGTGGTCTGCGCCAGGCGGGTGATCTGCCCGCGAATGCGCTTGAGGGGCAGGTCGGCGCTCTGGGCAAAACGTTTGATTTCAGCGGCACCGGCCAGCACCACGACGGGTGCTGTTGCGATCAACCGTTCCCCGTCGAAGGCGTGCCACTGACCGTCGACCTTGCGCAGTTCAACGGCCTGCTGATGAGTCAGCAGCGTGACGCCCGGTTGTGCCGATTGCGCCTGACACAACGCCGGCGGATGCACCCAGCCGCCCTCGGGATAATACAAACCACCGTGTTCCAGACCGACCCCGGCGCGGGCCTGTGCCTCGGGTTGATCGAGCCATTGCACAAGGTCTTCGGGGAACGCGGCTGCCAGTTGCGCCTGACGTTCGCGTTCCTTTTCATTGAATGCCAGTTGCAGCACCCCGCAGTCATCCCAGTCGGTGCCGCGTTGCAGGTTTTCGAGCAGGCGTCGGGTGTAGCCGAAACCGCTGACGATCAACTGCGACAGTGCCGTGCCGTGGGCGGACAGTTTCAGATACAGCACGCCTTGTGGGTTACCCGATGCTTCCTGTGCAACCGCGTCATGCCGTTCCAGCAGACTGACCTGCCAGCCCCGCGCCGCGAGGCTGGCCGCCGTGGCACAGCCGGCCAGACCGGCACCGATCACCAGCGCCCGTCGCTCACCGGCGACGGGAGCCGGGCGGGCGAACCACGGTTTTTCAACGGCGGGAGGTGCAACGCCCTCGGGCCAGCCGAGAAATTCGCCGCGCAGGATTTCCCATTTGTGTCCAATGCCCGGCGTGCGCTTCATCTTGAAGCCGGCAGCGTTGAGCAGGCGCCGTACCCAGCCGGTGCTGGTAAACGTGCTGATGGTCGAACCGGGCGCCGCCAGCCGCGCCAGTTCGGCGAACAGTTCGGCGGTCCACATTTCGGGGTTTTTTGCCGGAGCAAAACCGTCGAGAAACCAGGCGTCGATCTGTGCGTCGAGTTGCGGCAACTGCTCCAGCGCATCACCGATCAACAGCGTCAGGGTGACTCGACCGTTGTCCAGAACAATGCGCTGAAATCCCTGATGGATTGCCACGTAATGCGTGAGCAACTGATCGGAGAATTGCTTCAGGTCGGGCCACAACGCCAGCGCCCGTTGCAGGTCGGCAGGGCTCAACGGAAATTTTTCGACGCTGACAAAATGCAGTCGCGCACCGGCCATCGCGTGCTGTTCGAACAACTGCCAGGCGCAGAGAAAATTCAGCCCGGTGCCGAAGCCGGTTTCGCCGATCACCAGTCGCCCACCCGACGGCAGCGCGGCAAAGCGCTCGGCCAGACGGTTCTGTTCGAGGAACACGTAGCGGGTTTCATCCAGCCCCGACTGATCGGAAAAATACACATCGTCGAACACTCGCGAACGCGGGCGTCCCTGGTCATCCCAGTCGAGTTGGGCGTGGGGCATTACAGGTTTCATGGCAGGCTCGGCAACGACAAGGCGGCCATTCTAGCCGATCACGCGGGCGGCGCTTGATCCATGGCAAGCCTGGTTGCGCACGACTCATGGACAATCCGCCGCCAGCGGGAATTTCTGTGCCGCCCCCATGCCCAATCCGCTAGTCTTGCTGAATCCTGGAAGGAGCCGTCCCTATGTTCGAATCCGCTGAAATCGGTCACGCCATCGACAAAGACACCTACGAAGCCGCCGTTCCCGCCCTGCGTGAAGCCTTGCTTGAAGCCCAGTTCGAGTTGCAGCAGCAGAAGCGTTTCCCGGTGATCATTCTGATCAACGGCATCGAAGGCGCCGGCAAGGGCGAGACGGTGAAGTTGCTCAACGAATGGATGGACCCGCGCCTGATCGAAGTGCGTACCTTCGACCAGCAGACCGACGAAGAACTGGCACGGCCACCGGCCTGGCGTTACTGGCGGATGCTGCCGGCCAAGGGGCGCATGGGGGTCTTCTTCGGCAACTGGTACAGCCAGATGCTGCAGGGCAGGGTGCACGGGTTGTTCAAGGATCCACGACTGGACCAGGCCATTGCCGGCGCCGAGCGCCTGGAAAAAATGCTGTGCGATGAAGGCGCGCTGATCTTCAAGTTCTGGTTCCATCTGTCCAAGAAGCAGATGAAGGCGCGGCTCAAGGCACTCGCCGATGATCCGTTGCACAGTTGGCGGATCAGTCCGCTGGACTGGCAGCAATCGGAGACCTACGACAAGTTCGTCAAATATGGCGAGAGGGTTCTGCGTCGCACCAGTCGCGACTACGCACCCTGGCATGTCATCGAAGGGGTGGACGTGCATTACCGTAGCCTGACAGTGGGCAAGCTCCTGCTCGAAGGCCTGCAAAATGCGCTGAAACGTCCGGACGTGCATTCGAACGTTGTCAGTGCCCAGCCGCTGGGCACATCGGTGGATCAGTTGAACCTGCTCGACAGCCTCAACCTGAGCCAGAGCCTGGACAAGAAGGATTACGAAGAGCAACTGATCACCGAGCAGGCGCGTCTGTCCGGGTTGATGCGTGACAAGCGCATGCGCCGTCATGCGTTGGTGGCGGTGTTCGAAGGCAACGATGCGGCGGGCAAGGGCGGGGCGATCCGGCGGGTCGCGGCGGCGCTCGATCCACGTCAGTACAACATCGTGCCGATTGCCGCGCCGACCGAAGAGGAACGGGCGCAGCCGTACCTGTGGCGTTTCTGGCGACACATTCCGGCCCGGGGCAAGTTCACCGTGTTCGACCGTTCGTGGTACGGCCGGGTGCTGGTGGAGCGGATCGAAGGCTTTTGCAGCACGGCGGACTGGATGCGTGCCTACGGCGAAATCAACGACTTCGAAGAGCAACTGGCCGATGCCGGGGTGATCGTGGTCAAGTTCTGGCTGGCCATCGACAAGGATACGCAGATGGAGCGTTTCCAGGCCCGTGAGGAAATCCCCTTCAAGCGGTTCAAGATCACCGAGGACGACTGGCGCAACCGCGACAAGTGGGACGCCTATCGTGCGGCGGTGGGCGACATGGTCGACCGCACCAGTACCGAAATTTCACCGTGGACACTGGTCGAGGCCAACGACAAGCGCTGGGCCCGGGTCAAGGTGCTGCGCACGATCAACCGGGCGCTGGAAGAAGCCTTCGAGAAATCCGACAAGAAGGAAAAGAAGCACAAGGACTGACCGATGGGCACGCATACGCGAGGTGAATGATTGTCGCGGTCGGTGAGGGGGGGACTTATGCTCGGTTCACTCTCAACCGACTACAACAATGAGGTATGCCATGCGTGAAGTGGTGATCGTCGACAGTGTACGGACCGGCCTGGCGAAGTCCTTTCGCGGCAAGTTCAACCAGACCCGCCCCGATGACATGGCGGCTCATTGTGTCAACGCCTTGCTGTCGCGCAACGACGTCGATCCCGCCAGCGTCGAGGACTGCATCGTCGGTGCCGGCTCCAACGAAGGCGCCCAGGGCTACAACATCGGGCGCAACGTGGCGGTGCTCTCGCAACTGGGCACCGGCACGGCGGGCATGACCCTCAACCGTTTCTGCTCTTCGGGTTTGCAGGCGATTGCGATTGCCGCCAACCAGATCGCTTCGGGTTGCAGCGACATCATTGTCGCCGGCGGTGTCGAGTCGATCAGTCTGACCCTCAAAAGCGTCAACACCGATCACCTGATCAACCCGTTGCTCAAGCAGCAGACCCCGGGCATCTACTACACCATGGGCCAGACCGCCGAGGTGGTGGCGCGCCGTTATGGCGTCAGCCGCGAGGCGCAGGATCGCTACTCGCTGCAAAGTCAGATCCGCACCGCTCAGGCGCAGGCAGCCGGCCTGTTCAATGATGAGATCGTGCCGATGGCGGTGAAGTACCGGGTCGAAGACAAGCACAGTGGTGAAGTGCAGATCCTCGACGGCGTCGTCGATCGTGATGATTGCAACCGCCCGGACACCACCTATGAAAGCCTTGCCGGATTGAAACCGGTGTTCGCCGAAGACGGTTCGGTGACCGCTGGCAACTCGTCGCAGTTGTCCGACGGCGCCTCGATGACGCTGGTGATGAGCCTGGAAAAAGCCCTGCAACTGGGGCTCAAGCCAAAGGCGTTTTTCCGCGGTTTCACCGTGGCCGGTTGCGAGCCGGACGAAATGGGCATCGGCCCGGTGTTCTCGGTGCCGAAGCTGCTCAAGGCCAAAAGTTTGCAGGTAGCGGACATCGACCTGTGGGAGTTGAACGAAGCGTTTGCCTCGCAGTGCCTGTACGCCCGTGACCGGCTGGAAATCGATAACGAGAAGTACAACGTCAACGGCGGCTCGATTTCCATCGGTCATCCATTCGGCATGACCGGTTCACGGCAGGTCGGGCATCTGGTGCGCGAGTTGCAGCGGCGCAACCTGCGCTACGGGATCGTGACCATGTGCGTGGGCGGCGGGATGGGCGCGACCGGCTTGTTTGAAGCGGTGCGCTAGGCCTGACTGCCGGCATCCATCCATTGCATCCGCGCGATGTACGCGCGGATTTCCTGCTCGGCTTTCTCGGGGCTGTCGAACGGCCCTTCGAGCGTGTTCTCACGGGTGCTGAAAAACAGTTCGCCGTTGACCCGGCACACCCGGTCGCTGCGAAAGTGCGTGGCGGGGGCGGTGTCCTGGGCACGCATTCCGAACATGATCGATCTCCTTGAGCGCTGCGCGGATGGGGTCCAAAGAGCTTATGCCTGAACCACTTGCAGTGGTTCGCCAGCCGATCAACGGCAGCACGTCAATTTAATGCTGCGACCTGCACAGTTTCATTTGCGGCTGGAGCGCAACTGTCCCTGTGTCGGCCGAGGCTCTGCGCCTAGAATGAGCGCTCCTGTCTCTGGCGCTTGGGGTTCTCATGCACGTTTCATCGGGTCGTTGGGTGTACGGCATGTTCCTGGCGTTGTTGACGGCGTTTCTGTGGGGAATCCTGCCGATCAAGCTCAAGCAGGTGCTGGTGGTGATGGACCCGGTCACGGTGACCTGGTTTCGCCTGCTGGTGTCCGGCGGTTGTCTGTTCATTTATCTGGCGGCGACCAAACGATTGCCGAGCCGCAAGGTGCTCGGGCCGAAGGGCGGCTGGCTGGTGCTGATGGCGGTGCTGGGGCTGGTGGGCAACTACGTGCTGTACCTGATGGGCCTGAACCTGCTCAGCCCCGGCACCGCGCAACTGGTGGTGCAGATGGGGCCGATCATGTTGCTGATCGCCAGCCTGTTCGTGTTCAAGGAACGCTTCAGTATCGGCCAGGGCATTGGGCTGGCGGTGCTGTTGGTCGGCTTTGGGTTGTTCTTCAATCAGCGTCTGGCTGAATTGCTCACGTCTTTATCCGACTACACCGCCGGCGTGTTGCTGGTGCTGCTGGCGTCGACGGTCTGGACGTTTTATGCACTGGGTCAGAAGCAATTGCTGACGGTGTGGAATTCGCTGCAGGTGATGATGGTGATCTACCTGTTCTGCGCCTTGCTGCTGACGCCTTGGGTGCATCCGCTCGAAGCACTGTCGTTGAGCCCGTTGCAAGGCTGGCTGCTGCTGGCGTGCTGCATGAACACCCTGATCGCCTACGGCGCGTTTGCCGAGGCGCTTGCGCATTGGGAAGCTTCGCGGGTCAGTGCGACGCTGGCGATCACGCCGTTGGTGACGTTCGGCGCGGTGGCGGTGGCGGCCGGGGTGTGGCCTGAGTATGTGCATGCCGAGCAAATCAATCTGCTGGGGTATGGCGGGGCGGTGCTGGTGGTGCTGGGGTCGGCGCTGGTAGCGCTGGGGCCTTCGCTGATTGCCGGACTCAAGGCCCGGCGGATGCGCATGGCAGCAGGTTAATCGAGTCATCGTTCCTCGCGAGCAAGCCCGCTCCCACTTTTAACCGCATTCCTCAGATGGGATTGCGGTCAAATGTGGGAGCGGGCTTGCTCGCGAAGACTGACTTACAGACGCTGATGATTTCAGCCCTTTGCACCGGCCTCGATCATGTTCTCCGGCCGCACCCAGGCATCGAATTCTTCATCCGTCAGATAGCCCAGCTCCAGCGCCGCTTCGCGCAAAGTCTTGCCTTCGCTGTAGGCCTTCTTGGCGATTTCCGCCGATTTGTCGTAGCCGATGTGCGGATTCAGCGCCGTCACCAGCATCAGGCCGCGTTCCAGATGTTTCGCCATGACTTCGGCATCCGGTTCAAGCCCGGCGATGCAGTGCTGCTGGAAGTTGCTGCAGCCATCGGCCAGCAGGCGAATCGATTGCAGCAGGTTGTGGATGATCACCGGTTTGAACACGTTCAGTTGCAGGTGACCCTGGCTGGCGGCAAAGCCGATCGCGACGTCGTTGCCCAGCACCTGACAGGCGAGCATCGACAGCGCCTCGCACTGGGTCGGGTTGACCTTGCCGGGCATGATCGAGCTGCCCGGTTCGTTGGCCGGCAGACGTACTTCGGCAAAACCTGCACGAGGGCCGGAGCCCAGCAGGCGCAGGTCATTGGCGATCTTCATCAGTGCCACGGCGAGGGTTTTCAGGGCGCCGGAGAGGGTGGTCAGAGGCTCATGGCCGGCGAGGGCGGCGAACTTGTTCGGCGCGGTGACGAACGGCAGACCGGAAAGTGCAGCCAGCTCGGCGGCAATCGCTTCGCCGAAACCGTGGGGCGAATTGAGCCCGGTGCCGACGGCTGTACCGCCCTGGGCCAGTTCGCACACGGCCGGCAACGCTGAGCGAATTGCCCGTTCGGCGTAATCCAGCTGCGCTATGAAACCGGAGAGTTCCTGGCCGAAGGTGATCGGCGTGGCGTCCATCATGTGGGTGCGACCGGTCTTCACCAGCTGCATGTGCCACGCCGACAGCTCGGCCAGGCCACCCGACAGCTCGGCGATGGCCGGCAGCAGTTGGGTTTGTACAGCCTGCGCGGTGGCAATGCTCATGGCGGTGGGGAAGCAGTCGTTGGAGCTCTGCGAGCGGTTGACGTGATCGTTCGGGTGTACGGGCGTTTTGCCGCCGCGTGGGTTGCCGGCCAGTTCGTTGGCGCGACCGGCAATCACTTCATTGACGTTCATGTTGCTTTGCGTGCCGCTGCCGGTCTGCCAGACCACCAGCGGAAACTGGTCGTCGTGCTGGCCGTCGAGCACTTCGTCGGCGGCCTGTTCGATCAGGCGGGCGATGTCGGCCGGCAAGTCGCCGTTGCGGTCGTTGACCCGGGCCGCGGCTTTCTTGATCAACGCCAGTGCATGCAAGACCGGCAACGGCATGCGTTCCTGACCGATGGCGAAGTTGATCAGCGAGCGTTGCGTCTGAGCGCCCCAGTAAGCGTCGTCCGGGACCTCGATCTGGCCCAGGCTGTCGGTTTCGATACGGCTCATCGTGCACACTCCTGTTGGTCTGTTTGCGCAGTTTAGGCCGGTGTCGGCCCGGGTGGTTCCCTCCGGCCGATTGTTGACCGGCAAATCCCCGCCAATCAAGCGCGGCAAGGGCCGGGGGTTGAGCCGCAGCGTTATTCAGGCGCAGAATGGTCGCCCTTGGGGTTTTACCTCGCCTAGCTGAAAAGGAAACTCGATGACTCGTCTTCGTGCCATCTGCACCGCGGTTGCCCTGGTTTGCGCCAGCGGCCAGGTGCTTGCCGATACCGCCAGCCACAACGCCAGTGCCGAAGCTTTCCTGACCCTGGCGCACGCTGACAAGCTGGGCACTCCGGTGTACATGCAGGTGCAGCAGATGTTCGCCCAGCGTTTTGAACAGACCAAGGCTCCGGAATCCAAGAAAGCCGTACTGGATACCTACCAGGCCAAGGCCAACGCCGCCCTGGATCAGGCCATTGGCTGGAACAAGCTGAAACCGGACATGGTCAAGCTCTACACCAGCACCTTCAGTGAGCAGGAGCTCAAAGACCTGGTCGCGTTCTACCAGTCGCCACTGGGCAAGAAAGTCCTTGAGAAAATGCCGCAGCTGACCCAGCAATCGGCCCAGATGACCCAGGCCAAACTGGAACCCGCCGTTCCTGTGGTCAACAAGCTGCTGGACGACATGACCAACGAGCTGGCACCCAAAGGCGCGGCTGCGGCCAAGAAGAAGTAAGCGGAGTTCGTGATGACCATGCAACAACGCATCGAATCGACGCTGGCGCTGCTTCAGCCTGAGCATCTGCAAGTGCTGGACGAAAGCCACATGCACAGTCGCGGGTTGCAGACCCACTTCAAGGCAGTGGTGGTCAGTGCACAGTTCGAAGGCCTGAACCGCGTCAAGCGCCACCAGAAAGTCTATGGCACGCTCGGCGAGCTGATGGGCGAGTTCCATGCGTTGGCGCTGCACACCTACACCCCGCAGGAATGGGCAGAAGTGGGCGTCGCTCCAGCGTCGCCGACCTGTGCCGGCGGCAGCAAGCATTGAGCCTTGCAGCAATGAACTGAGGTTTTTTGCTAGAATCCGCAACGCGCCGCTGACCCGGCGCGTTTTTTTTCGCATCCGGTTCACCCTTTACGAGGGTAGCCACCTGGAGAAATACCCATGACACAACCGATTGTCGTGGCGGCACTGTACAAGTTCGTCACCCTCGAAGATTACGTCAACCTGCGCGAGCCGCTGCTGCAAGCGATGGTCGACAACGGTATCAAAGGCACCCTGCTGATCGCCGAAGAAGGCATCAACGGCACGGTTTCCGGCAGCCGCGAAGGCATCGACGGCCTGCTGGCCTGGCTGCGCAACGATCCGCGCATGGTCGATATCGATCACAAGGAATCGTACTGCGACGAGCAGCCGTTCTATCGCACCAAGGTCAAGCTCAAGAAAGAGATCGTGACCCTGGGCGTGGAAGGCGTCGACCCGAACAAGAAGGTCGGCACCTACGTCGAGCCCAAGGACTGGAACGCGCTGATCAGCGATCCGGAAGTGCTGCTGATCGACACCCGCAACGATTACGAAGTCTCGATCGGCACTTTCGAAGGCGCCATCGATCCGAAAACCACCAGTTTTCGTGAATTCCCTGACTACATCAAAGAGCACTTCGACCCGGCCGTGCACAAGAAGGTCGCAATGTTCTGCACCGGCGGCATCCGCTGCGAGAAGGCGTCGAGCTACATGCTGGGCGAAGGCTTCGAAGAGGTTTACCACCTCAAGGGCGGCATCCTGAAGTACCTCGAAGAAGTGCCGCAGGAAGAAACCAAATGGCAGGGCGACTGCTTCGTCTTCGACAACCGCGTGACCGTGCGTCATGACCTGAGCGAGGGCGACTACGATCAGTGCCATGCCTGCCGCACCCCGGTCAGCGTCGAGGATCGCGCCTCCGAGCATTATGTGGCCGGCATCAGTTGCCCGCACTGCTGGAACAGCCTGAGCGAAAAGACCCGCCGCAGCGCCATCGATCGGCAGAAGCAGATCGAGCTGGCCAAAGCGCGCAACATGCCGCACCCGATCGGCTACAACTATAAGCAAGCATCCACCGAGGCTTAATCATGTCTGCACGCCTGCTCTATGTGATGGATCCGATGTGTTCGTGGTGCTGGGGATTTGCCCCGGTGGCCAAGGCATTGGTGGAGCAGGCGCAGGCGGCCGGGGTGGAACTGCACCTGGTGGTCGGCGGGTTGCGCACCGGCAGCGGTGCGGCGCTGGAGCCGACCACTCGGCGCTACATTCTCGAACACTGGCAGGCGGTCACCGAGGCCACCGGCCAGCCGTTCAAGTTCGAAGGCGCGCTGCCGGACGGCTTTGTCTACGACACCGAGCCAGCTTGTCGGGCCATCGTCACCGCGCGCAGCCTGGCGCCGGATTGCGCGTGGAAACTGGTGGGGTTGATCCAGCACGCGTTTTACGCAGAAGGTCGCGATGTCACCCAGGCCAGCGTTCTGGTGGAGCTGGCAGAAAAGGCCGGCGTCCCCCGTATCGAATTTGCTGCCCTGTTTGATCATGCCGATCAACACAAGGCGACCCAGGCCGATTTCACTTGGGTGCAGGATCTGGGCATCGCCGGCTTCCCGACCCTGCTCGCCGAACGCAACGGCCAACTGGCGTTGCTGACCAACGGCTACCAGCCGCTCAGTGAACTGTCGCCGTTGCTCGGCCGATGGCTGGAGCGCGCCGCCTGTGTCTGACCCGGCCGATGACACGCCAGCCGTCAAGCGTGTCGACCGGCTGAGCTGGGCTGAAGTCCGGCGTCTGGCACTTCATCACAAAAAATCCCTGTGGATCGCCAACGGCGTGGCCGTACTGGCGACGCTGTGCAGCGTGCCGATTCCGTTGCTGCTGCCGTTGCTGGTGGACGAAGTCCTGCTCGGCCACGGCGATGCCGCGCTGAAAGTCATGAACCACGTGCTGCCTTCGATGTGGCAGCAAGCGGCGGGCTACATCGGCCTGATGCTGGTGGTGACGCTGACCCTGCGCTGCAGCGCCCTGTGTTTTGGCGTGTTGCAGGCCCGTCTGTTTGCGCGGTTGGCCAAGGACATCGTGTATCGCATCCGCGTGCGCCTGATCGAACGTCTGAAACGGATCTCCCTCGGCGAATACGAAAGCCTGGGCAGCGGCACGGTCACCACGCACCTGGTCACCGACCTCGACACCCTCGACAAGTTTGTCGGCGAAACCCTCAGCCGTTTCCTCGTGGCGATGCTGACCCTGGTCGGCACCGCCAGCATTCTGATGTGGATGCACTGGAAACTGGCGCTGCTGATCCTGCTGTTCAACCCGTTGGTGATCTACGCCACGGTGCAGTTGGGCAAACGGGTCAAACACCTTAAGAAACTGGAGAACGACAGCACCTCGCGCTTCACCCAGGCGCTGAGCGAAACCCTTGATGCGATCCAGGAAGTGCGCGCCGGCAACCGTCAGGGCTTCTTCCTCGGACGGCTGGGTCTACGGGCTCAGGAAGTGCGCAACTACGCGGTCAACTCGCAGTGGAAGACCGACGCTTCGAATCGTGCCAGTGGCCTGCTGTTCCAGTTCGGCATCGACATCTTCCGCGCGGCGGCGATGCTCACGGTGCTGTTCTCCGATCTTTCGATCGGCCAGATGCTCGCGGTGTTCAGTTACCTGTGGTTCATGATCGGCCCGGTCGAACAATTGCTGAACCTGCAATACGCCTATTACGCGGCGGGCGGTGCGCTGTCGCGGATCAACGAACTGCTGGCCCGCGCCGACGAGCCGCAATACCCCGGCGGCGTCGATCCGTTCAAGGGCCGCGATACCGTCGGGATTCAGGTGCAGGGTCTGAGCTTCGGTTACGGTGACGAACTGGTGCTGGATCAGTTGGACCTGTCCATCGCCCCCGGCGAGAAAGTGGCGATTGTCGGCGCCAGCGGCGGCGGCAAAAGTACCTTGGTGCAATTGCTGCTGGGCCTGTACACGCCACTGGCCGGGACGATCCGTTTCGGTGGATCGTCCCAGCAGGAAATCGGCCTGGAAACGGTTCGGGACAATGTCGCGGTGGTGCTGCAGCATCCGGCGCTGTTCAACGACACCGTACGCGCCAATCTGACCATGGGCCGTACCCGCAGCGATGAGGCCTGCTGGCAGGCGCTGGAAATCGCCCAGCTCGAACCCGCCATCCGCGCATTGCCGGACGGTCTGGACAGCATCGTCGGCCGCTCCGGCGTGCGCCTGTCCGGTGGTCAGCGGCAACGTTTGGCCATCGCCCGGATGATCCTCGCCGAACCCAAAGTGGTGATCCTCGACGAAGCCACATCAGCCCTTGACGCCGCCACCGAATACAACCTGCACCAGGCCATGGCGCGGTTCCTCCATGGCCGCACCACGCTGATCATCGCTCACCGTCTGTCGGCGGTTAAGCAGGCAGACCGGGTGCTGGTGTTCGACGGCGGACAAGTGGCCGAGGATGGCGACCATCAGCAACTGATTGCCGATGGTGGGTTGTACGCCAAGCTTTATGGGCATTTGCAGCGCTTGTAGGTCAGCCCCACAAGACCTTCAGTGCATCCGCTCCAGCGTTGTGGCCGAACGCCTTCATGACGACTGAACAGCTGGTGCATGGAGGCATGGTGGTCGCCACATCCACCGATGTGATCATCGAGTTGTCCGGGTACTTTTGCCGAAGCACACTGATCAGCTTGGATTCACTGTCCAGCGAGGTCGGTCGACTGGTCATCTCCGGCGTGTAGTTGTGTACGTCCTTGATCGTACGGGGAATAGCCAATATTTTCCCCTCGGGGGAGACGTTCAAAGAAGTTCTGGCAAATGTCTGGCCGTAGTCGATGTTGAAGTAAGTCGTATCGCCTACGATGACCTTGTCCGGGGCGAATGGATGTTTGAACAGTGGCAGTTCCCCTGTAAGTCCCCTTGCGCCGGAGATACTGACGTAAACCTCCCGCTTGCCGGTCGAGGTTATGATGTCGGCGTAAGCGATGTTTCTCGCGTTCTCGGTTTGCAGGTGGCTCGGGAGCAGCTTCTGGAATTTTTTCATCGTTTTATTGATCCGCAAGTCGGCGCCTGCCACGACATTGATGGTTTTCTTGACAAACAGTGTGTCGAATATGTCCGCAGCCCTTTGGCGCAGGGCGGCTGGTGCGGTGCCGCTGCGAGACCAGGACGCTGCTCCGGTCTGGAGTTGGCTGACAATCATCCGCGTGGAGTGGTCGAACAGCACCGCCTCGCCGGGACTTGTGTCGACCTTGAGCAGATTGAGGGTATTGGGTGGATGATTGTGGCCACCAATCGGAATGGCAATCTCCTCCATGGTTTTCAGAGCGCGCTCCACCGCCGGCACACCATAGATCCTCGCCGTGTTGTTGGCGTTGAGTGAGCCGGTATAAACAGTCATCAGTTCTTTTCGCAAATTGTTGGGCAGGGTTTTGGCCTGGCGCAGTTTCAGGGGGCCGGAAATGTTTTGCCCCTTGGGGAGTTCGGCAACGTAGAAGGCTCCGGCATCCAGCCGGGTAAACACATAGCGCTTCGATTCGTCCATGGCGGGAACGATGATGGCACCGGCCTGGAAGGTGTCGAATTCACCTCGGGTTCCATAGGGCGTTTTTACGTTGATTCTGCCGTATATCCCTTTCTGAAATTCCATCGTCGCGTCGAGCCGGTTCTTCCTTTTCAGGTGTTTGAACAGCTTCGCTCGCCCTTCAACTGCTGGCGTATAGATGCTGTCTCCGAACCAGGGGGCCCAGCCTTTGCTTTCGTCGAAACTGCCGATATCCGGGTGCGGGGCGAGATCACCGGTGACAAAACGTGTCTTGCAGGCTATGGGACCCTTGCGCCGTACCCGACAGGGCAGCGTTTTTAAAAGCGATGCATCATCGATCAGATCGGCACGACGCAATTGATCGCCGTCCAGACGATAGGGGATGTCATCAATCAACATCGTGGTTCGACCATCAACCTCCAGGAATTCTCGTACATGGGCGTGTTCCGGGAGTTCGGACAGGGCATGGGATTCGGTTGGCGGCAACTTCTTGAACGTGGACCTGCCCTGGATGAGATTCCTGGTGTTGTTGTGCAGGCGCGGACCGTAAGGCAGGGATGTGACCGGGTCGACCAGGTGCAGTTGTTTCAGATCCAACGCATTGGTGTGACGCACAATGATGTCATCGATGCCGTTGATCGTTGCCAGCTCGTCGCTATTGGTCAGCGGCTTCCAGCTCCCGGGATCGATGGCCTGGGGCAGGTTTTGAACCAGTCGGTAGCTGTCTGCATGTCCCGTGAGTCTTCTGATGCCGCCGATACTCGCCCGACCGATGAAGAGCAGTCCTCTGCCGGCACCGCTCCCCAGACCTCTGAGTAGTGAGGGGATACCGTCCAGCGGATTGAGGTTTGCCATTGAAGCGGTCAGAAGCTTGCGAGTCAGCGTCGAGAAGGGCGGAAGACTCGCTTTGACGGCCATGCGAGTAGTGCCGGCAGAGGCACGGAGCAGGCGGACCGAGCCCGAGATAAATTTGCCGATAGGGAGAAGGAATGACGCCAGGTCAAACAGGAGTCCGACCCCGCCCAGGACTTTGCTGGTGGTGCTGTCCGACAGAAGATCATCGATGCTGCCCCAGAAAGGCACAAATCCTTTGACGATGGACAGGAACGTCTCCAGTCGCTTCTCGGTTTTCGCCCGAGCGGTGTCGAAGGTCGTGATGCCTCGGGCCTGCTGGCGCAAATGCTGCTCATCGACAAAGAGGAAGTTCGTTGAAATATAGCGAGCCACCTCATTCAGTCGGGATGCCGTCAGGCTGGTTTCCTCCTCGGTAACGGTTTGAACGGGCGATACCGCTGCCGGCATGAACCCCATGATATCGAGGAATCCAGGACACGATGCTCGCTCTGCGGGCGCTCTGCCGTGGAGGTGGGCGGACCAGTCGAGCAGAAGGGAAGTACTCAGATTGCGCTCGGGGGAATAGCTTTGTCCCGGAATCGAGGCATGCAGTGGAAACTCGGTGCGAACGCCATTGATGGTGGAAAACCTCAAACCGGTCCGCTGACGAATGACGCCCGCACTCGGAATGAGCTCGTAGTAGGTGATGTCTGTGCCGTAGATCACTTTCAGAACAAAACCCTTCCTTGCGCGGACCTGCTCCGAATTGGCATTCGGCCCGGGTTTCTGCCGCAGGCTCAGCACCTGGACTTCACCTTGAACCAGCGCCCGGCGATCAGCCGCTGGCAGTGATGTCAGTAAACTGGCAATCAGCGATTGATATGCCTGTCTGATGGTTGTCAGGTAGTCGTTGAAGGCGGTTTCGAACCGGGCGTTGATGTCAGGCAAAAAATAGCCTGCCCAACTGTAGACATCGTCGTCCACCCGGTCATAACCGCCACGCCGGTTTTCCCGCTCGGCATAGAGCATTCGCTGTCCATCGAGCCTTAGTGCTGTCGTCGAGCGCGTGGTGCCATCGGGCATGGAGACGATCCATCGCTTCCCGCCATCAAGCTGACCGTCTGCATAGACATCCAGAAAGTCGTGGCCTTGCTGTTTATTCAGGTCCAGTGGTGCTCTGGAATGACTATGACTCGGATCCGCAGACATCAATTTGCGCCCGTCCCGTTCGAACGTGACGCCTCTGAACAAGTCAGTCATGACCTGCCTGGCCATCTGCAATCGTTCAGGAGGACGCAAGTCCAGTGTCGTCACGGCTTTGTTCAGGCGCTCGGTTTGTTCTTCCAGTGCTGCCAGCGCGCGCCTGATATCTTCCGGGTCGTAATCGGTTGTCGTTCGCTGCGCAATGGCGCCGGTGCAGACGGCCCATTCCAGGGCAGGGCCTGTACGCAATCGTGCAATCGCCTCAAGTTGTTCGGCCGATGCGCCGGTGCTGCGCTCCAGAGGCAGATCGACAAGTTGCTGGAAGGACAATGGCTGCGACGGATCCAGGCCAAGATCCTCGGCCAGCAATACGCCGTGCATGAAGTTCACCCATACCACCGAGGTCTTGTAGCGAAGCTCCGGTGGTACATCGCGTACGCTGAAGTCTTTCGAAAGGCGGGTCTGGAATACCTGAGCCAGCAGGATCGCCTCTTTGGTAGTGGCAACCCGGCCGGTGCGCAGCAAATGCTGTTCGAAATCGTGGCGCAAGGTTTGGTAGCTCTTGCCCCGGTGAGTCGGGTCCTGCCAGTGGAAACCGGCGAGCTCTTGCGGCTCGTCAGCTGAGGGGGCGTGCAGATAGAGGCAGATGGCTTTGCAGATCAATTGATAACGCACCGATGCCGGCGTCTGTTCGCCGGGGGATGCGCCGTACCATTTGAGCTTTTTCAGCAGCCGTTCTGTCAGATCCAGTGATTCGGGGGTATCCAGTATTCGCTGGAGGAAAACCGAAGGTGTCGCGCGCAGTTCTTCCGGGTCCGCGAGGCGCAATATACTGCCGCTCAAATGACGGATCAGCGAGGGCTTGCCGATCAGAAAGGATCTGACCGTTTCGATTATTTGCTCATTGATGCGTTTCGCCTTGTACTGCTCGAGGGTCATGGAGGGCGCAAGGGGCGGTGTCGCAAGCTGCGCGGCCTTGAACCTTTTGCGGTCCCTGGCGGTCGGCCGGGGAACCAGGGATTCGATATCCGGGCTGGCATCCAGACCCAGAGTCTTGCGAGCGTTCGATTCTGCGGTTGCCGATGGATCGATTGAAGCTGGAGACGTCGAGGACATATCACACTCCTTGTGAAAGCATTCCCGCCACAGAGGGGGATGCCTGGAGCGCACAGTTAATCGGTCCCGCCCACAATGGTGGCCGTACATATGTCTATCGAGCTTCTGTCCTGAACTGAGGCTGATCCGCCGCTTGCCGGAACCGTGAAGGCCTCCTAGTCTTGGGGGGATGTTCGCAGGACGATCAGGCAGTGCTCATGCAAGGAATACCATGAAGCAAAAGCGGACTCTCGGAACGCCTCGGTTGCTGGGCATCGTCTGGCCATTCATCGCCGTCGTGTTGTTTCAGGCATTGCTGGGGGGCGTGAGTCTTTACGTCCTGTCGGCCGTTCGCGGCTATGTCGCGGGCGAGAGCCTGTGGTCCAAGGGCCAGAAAGACGCTATCTATTACCTCAACCTCTATGCCGACAGCCGTGACGAGGCGATTTACCTCAAATACCAGAGCGCAATCGCCGTGCCCCAGGGCGGCCACCAGTTGCGCCTGGCACTGGACAGGCAACCGCCCGACCTGCAATCGGCGCGCGAGGGCATTCTCAAGGGGGGCAACCACCCTGACGATGTCTCCAGCCTGATCTGGCTGTACCTGAATTTCCGTCACTTCAGCTATCTGGAAACCGCGATCGACCGCTGGACGCTGGGGGACGCCTACCTGGTGGAGCTCGACGGCGTGGCGCGAGAGATGCATCAGCGCATCACTGCAAATGCCGCCACCGAGGCCGATATCCACCGCTGGAAGGACCGGATCTTTGCGATCAACGACGGCGTGACGCCGGCCGCCAAGGCGTTCAGCGATGCCTTGGGTGAAGGCTCGCGGATGATCATGCGCCTGCTGCTGTTCACCAACCTCGCCACCGCGCTGGGCCTGATCGTGCTGGCGCTGCTGCGCACCCACAAATTGCTCAAGCAGCGGCACGCCTTTGCCGAAGCGCTGCAGATGGAAAAGGATCGGGCTCATGTCACCCTGCATTCCATTGGCGACGGGGTGATCACTACCGATGTGAGCGGGGCGATCGACTACATGAACCCGGCCGCCGAAGCATTGACTCACTGGAAGGCTGAACAGGCTTCCGGTCTGCCGCTGGCGGCGTTGTTCAATCTGCTGGATGACAACGCCCAGACCGAAGGGCTGACCCTGATCGAGCACATTCTCAGCGGCCAGCTCTCCGGCGGCAGTGAACACTCGAAGCTGATCCAGCGACTGGACGGCAGCACCGTGTCGGTGACCCTGGTCGGCGCGCCGATCCGCAACGCCGGCAAGGTCAGCGGCACGGTGCTGGTGCTGCATGACATGACCCAGGAGCGGCAATACATCGCCAATCTGTCATGGCAGGCCACCCACGATGCGCTGACCGGCCTGGCCAACCGTCGCGAGTTCGAATACCGCCTCGAACAGGCCCTGCACAACCTGACCCGGCAGCCGGGGCGGCATGCATTGATGTTCCTCGATCTCGATCAATTCAAACTGGTCAACGACACCTGCGGTCACGCGGCCGGCGACGAGTTGCTGCGGCATATCTGCGCGTTGCTGCAGTCAGGTCTGCGCGAGGGCGACACCCTGGCTCGGCTGGGCGGCGATGAGTTCGGCATCCTGCTGGAGAACTGCGCGCCGGAGGCGGCCGAGAAGATCGCCGAAAGCTTGCGTCAGACCGTGCAGAATCTGCATTTCGTCTGGAAGGGACGCCCGTTCCTGACCACTGTCAGCATCGGTCTGGTGCATGTTTGCCAGACACCGACCACCCTCGAGACCTCGTTGCGGGCCGCCGACATGGCCTGCTACATGGCCAAGGAAAAGGGCCGCAACCGGGTGCAGGTCTACCATGCCGACGACTCGGAATTGTCCCTGCGTTTTGGCGAGATGGCCTGGGTACAACGCCTGCACATGGCCCTGGAGGAAAACCGTTTTTGTCTCTACGCCCAGGAAATCGCCCCGTTGGGTTCGGTCGCTGCTGGCGACCGCGGGCACATCGAGATTCTGTTGCGCCTGCATGACGAGGCAGGCCGGATGATTCTGCCGGACAGTTTCATACCGGCAGCGGAACGTTACGGTTTGATGACCTCGCTGGATCGCTGGGTTGTGGAGAATGTATTTAAGGTTATCGCCCAATGTATTAACGAAGAGTGCGAAGGTCCTCTGGCAATGTGTGCGATTAATCTTTCAGGCATTACTATCGGAGATGACGCTTTCTTGCACTTTCTACGGGAACAGTTTGATATCTATTGCGTACCGCCTGAAATGATTTGTTTTGAAATTACGGAAACCAGTGCTATTGCAAATCTCGGCAGTGCAATCAGATTTATTAATGAACTCAAAGGCTTAGGTTGTTACTTCTCCCTTGATGATTTTTGTGCCGGAATGTCTTCATTCGCTTATCTGAAACATTTGCCTGTAGACTTCCTGAAGATCGACGGGAGTTTCGTAAAGGATATGCTGGACGACCCGATTAACCGCGCTATGGTCGAAGTGATCAACCACATCGGGCATGTCATGGGTAAGCAGACAATTGCCGAGTTTGTTGAAACAGTGCAAATCGAGCAGGCGTTGCTTGAAATTGGTGTGGATTACGCTCAGGGTTATGTAGTCGAGCGCCCGCAATTGTTTACCTGCGACAGTTTGCAAAGCCGGCCCGCCAGACCGCAGCCGCTGTTATTCAAAGCGCCTGGCACGTTCCGTTGAAGTCTCTTGCCGATCCTTACAATCACAAATCAAAAGGAGCCGAACAGTGATCGACACATTCAACCGAACCGGACCACTCATGGAAGCTGCAAGTTATCCCGCCTGGGCGCAACAGTTGATCCAGGATTGCAGCGAGAGCAAACGCCGGGTTGTCGAACATGAACTTTATCTGCGCATGCGTGATAACAAGCTCAGCGCCAAGACCATGCGCCAGTACCTGATCGGGGGCTGGCCCGTCGTTGAGCAGTTCGCGTTGTACATGGCGCAGAATCTCACCAAAACCAAATTTGCCCGTCACCCCGGGGAAGACATGGCGCGGCGCTGGCTGATGCGCAACATCCGCGTCGAACTCAATCACGCCGATTACTGGTTGAACTGGAGTCGGGCCCACGGTGTAAGTCTGGAAGACTTGCAGGCGCAGCAAGTGCCGCCGGAGTTGCACGCCCTGAGTCACTGGTGCTGGCACACCAGTTCGGCGGATTCGCTGATCGTGGCCATTGCCGCCACCAACTATGCGATCGAAGGCGCGACCGGGGAGTGGTCGGCGCTGGTTTGCTCGACCGGTGTGTATGCCGCCGCATTCCCTGAAGAGGATCGCAAACGGGCAATGAAGTGGCTGAAGATGCACGCCCAGTACGATGACGCTCACCCCTGGGAGGCGCTGGAAATCATCTGCACCCTGGCCGGGACAAATCCGAGTCGTGCGTTGCAAACGGAGCTGCGCCAGGCCGTGTGCAAGAGTTATGACTACATGTATCTGTTCCTCGAGCGCTGCATGCAGCTGGAGTTGACGGAGCGGGTGCTGGCCGGTCGCGAGCGACGGGCACTGGTCGAGAGCTAGTTCCGACAGCGCCCATAAAAACGGGAGCCCACACAGACCGTGTGAAAACCTGGCAATCTGCTGGCCGGTTAAAGAAAATGCCCGTATCGCAAGATACGGGCATTTTTCTTATGCGCTATATCCAAGGTGAAAACCGGACCTTGGCAGGCTGTGTTTTCCCACGGTCCGCCACAGGCTCCTGTTTTTTATTGCCGGCAGCTGTCTAGCCGGCCATCGTCAGGCGATTGCGTCCCTCGCGCTTGGCCACATAGAGCGCGCTGTCGGCGCGGCGCAGCAGGCTGTCGGACGATTCGCCGGGCAGCAGGGTGGCGCAGCCAAGGCTCACGGTCAGCTCGATCAACTGGCCATCGGCATAGTAGTCCTGGGCTTGCGTTGCATGGCGCAGACGTTCACCGACCATTGCGGCGGCTTCGCGACTGGTGTTGGACAGCAGAATCAGAAACTCTTCCCCGCCATAACGAAAAACCATGTCGACATTGCGCAACTGATTCTTGATCGACGCCGCCACGGCTTTGAGCACTTCATCGCCAGCACTGTGACCATGACTGTCATTGACCTGTTTGAAGTGGTCGATGTCCAGCATCAGCAACGACAAGGGTTGCAAGTGCCGCCGGGACATCTCGATCTCCCGCTGCAGGGTCTGCTCCATGGCGATGCGATTGCCGGTGCCGGTCAGCGGATCGCGCAGAGCTGTTTGCGTGGCGACGCGATAGAGCAGCGCGTTGCGCATCGGATACAGCAGCGAAGACAGGAGCGACTCGAAGTTGCCCAACTCGACTTCGCTGAACCGCTGATTGCGCCGCAATACCAGTTCACCCATGTGCTCGCCTTCGTGGCTGAGGCTGTAGCTGACCGAGTGGTGGCCGCGGGCGCCGAACTCCAGGCGTAAATCGCTGCCGCTGTGCACATAGGTCATGGCGTCCAAGGGCACCAGGCGTTGAACTTCGCGGAAAAACAGGCCGAGGATGCGCTGGGGCTCAAGGCTGGTTTGCAGTTGCAGGCTCAGTTGCTGGCGCAATTGCGCCGCGCTGACAGGTCGCTGCAGAAGCGGAGGCAGCTGACCAAAGCCCAGGCGTTGCAATTTGGCACTGTCGAAGTCAATTGCAGTGGTCTGGGAGGGTGATTTCATACGGCGTGAGCCCCTAAGCAGTAAGTCTGTCTTACAGGCTGGGTGAGAGCGGCTATGGGCTGCGCGTCATACTGATCCATCAGTCCCGTAGGACGTTTGGCGTAAGTTTAGTCTGCCCGATGACGATTAGTCAGCTATCGAATCAGGCCTTGCCCGACTGCCTTCACTCGGCGTGCTTTGAGGAAATGTAGAGCGAAAGTCGTGCCATTCAGTTCAGGTTTTATTAAAACCGTTATGAATCAACGATTTGAATTTTTAACGTTGAGCGGGGTGGGTGGTTATTTGACTGAAACGGGTCTGCGCAAAGCGGCAAATGTATGCCATGACGGGAAACCGCCACGGCCACAAATGCGACGTATGGCATTACTGGGCGTTGAATGCCTGGCCATTGATGCCCGTGCTGTCCGGGCCCATCAGGTACAGATAGACCGGCATGATCTCTTCCGGCGTCGGGTTGTTCAGCGGGTTTTCCCCCGGGTACGCCTGGGCGCGCATGCTGGTGCGGGTGCCGCCCGGGTTGATGCTGTTGGAACGCACCGGGGCCACGCCGTCGACCTCGTCGGCCAGGGTCTGCATCAGACCTTCGGTGGCGAACTTGGACACGCCATAGGCACCCCAGTAAGCGCGGCCCTTGCGCCCGACACTGCTGGAAGTGAACACCACCGAGGCGTCCCGGGACAGTTTGAGCAGTGGCAACAAGGTGCTGGTCAGCATGAACATCGCGTTGACGTTGACCTGCATGACGCGCATGAAGTTTTCACCGGACAACTGCTCGATCGGCGTGCGCGGGCCAATGATCGAGGCGTTGTGCAGCAAGCCGTCGAGGTGACCGAATTCGGTCTCGATCATCGCCGCCAGCTCATCGTATTGATGGGGCAGGGCGGTTTCGAGGTTGAAAGGGATCACGGCCGGCTGAGGATGCCCGGCCGCCTCGATCTCGTCGTAGACCTGGGTCAGGTTGGCTTCCGTCTTGCCCAGCAGCAGAACGGTGGCGCCGTGGGCTGCGTAGGTTTTCGCGGCAGCGGCGCCGATGCCGCGACCGGCACCGGTGACCAGAATGACCCGATCCTTGAGCAATTCGGGGCGAGCGGTGTAATCAAACATAAAAAACCTCATCAAGAGTCAGATCGTTCCCACGTCGAGGCGTCGAACGCGACCGCGTGGGAATGCAGCCAATGACGCTCAGCGTCAGGTCTCAGCAACTGCAGAGTGCGTTGTCGAGCACCTTGCGCAACTCCAGCGGGTGATCCACCACGACATCCGCCCCCCAGTGCCGAGGGTTGTCGTCCGGGTGAATGTAGCCATAGGTCACGGCGGCGGTCCTGGTGCCGGCATCGCGGCCGGATTCGATGTCACGCAAATCATCGCCGATAAACAGAACGCTCGACGGATCCAGGTCAAGCATCTTGCAGGCAAGGATCAGCATCTCGGGATCCGGTTTGCTGTTCTTGACGTGATCCGGGCAGATCAGCAACGCCGAGCGCTCGGCCAGTCCCAGCTGCTGCATGATCGGCTCGGCGAAGCGCAGCGGCTTGTTGGTGACCACGCCCCAGACCAGATTGGCTTTTTCGATGTCGGCCAGCAATTCGCCCATGCCGTCGAACAGCTTGCTGTGCACGGCGCAACCGGCGAGGTAGCGCTCGAGGAACTCCAGGCGCAGCTCCTCGAAGCCCGGCGACTCCGGATCCATCGAGAATGTCACCGCGACCATGGCCTTGGCGCCGCCGGAGATTTCGTCGCGGATGTGCTTGTCGTTCATCGGCGGCAAGCCGCGATCCGCGCGCATCGCCTGGCAGATGGCGATGAAGTCCGGCGCGGTGTCGAGCAGCGTGCCGTCCATGTCGAAAAGGACTGCTCTGATGGCCATCGGCTTATTCCTCGCGCAGGGTCTGGATCATGTAGTTGACGTCAACGTCCGCCGCCAGCTTGTAGTGCTTGGTCAGCGGGTTGTAGGTCAGGCCGATGATGTCCTTGACGGTCAGGCCGGCCATGCGGCTCCAGGCGCCCAGCTCGGAGGGGCGGATGAATTTCTTGAAGTCGTGGGTGCCGCGCGGCAGCAGTTTCATGATGTATTCGGCGCCGACGATGGCGAACAGGTACGCCTTCGGGTTGCGGTTGATGGTGGAGAAGAACACCTGGCCACCGGGCTTGACCATGCGGAAACAGGCGCGGATCACCGAGGAGGGGTCCGGCACGTGCTCGAGCATTTCCAGGCAGGTGACGACATCGAACTGCTCGGGCATTTCTTCGGCCAGGGCTTCGGCGGTGATCTGGCGGTATTCGACGTTCACGCCGGATTCCAGCTGATGCAGCTGTGCAACCGCCAGCGGCGCTTCACCCATGTCGATGCCGGTGACGGTCGCGCCGCGCTGGGCCATGGCTTCGCTGAGGATGCCGCCGCCGCAGCCGACGTCGAGCACCTTCTTGCCGGCCAGATTGACGCGCTCGTCAATCCAGTTGACCCGCAGCGGGTTGATGTCATGCAGCGGTTTGAACTCGCTTTCGCGGTCCCACCAGCGATGGGCCAGGGCTTCGAATTTGGCGATTTCGGCGTGGTCGACGTTGCTCATGATTCAATCCTCTAAAACTTGAAAAAGGGTTGTAGCCCCGAAGTCTGCTCCGGGGTGTTTACGATTCGGTGTGGCCGCTGATGCGTCGACCCCAGGCCCGGGCGGTTTCGCCGAGCTGCTGTTCGTCCAGGCGCGTCAGGCGGCGGTCGTCGAGCAACTGCTTGCCGGCGACCCACAGGTGCTTTACGCAGTCGCGGCCGGTGGCGTAAATGAGTTGCGAAACCGGGTCATAGACCGGTTGTTGCGCAAGGCCGGACAGGTCGAAAGCGACAATGTCCGCAGCCTTGCCGAGCTCCAGCGAGCCAGTCTCGGCTTCGATTCCCAGGGCGCGCGCGCCGTTCAGCGTGGCCATGCGCAGCGCCCGGTGGGCGTCCAGCGCGGTGGCCGAGCCGGCGACGGCTTTGGCCAGCAGGGCGGCGGTGCGGGTTTCACCCAGCAGGTCCAGATCATTGTTGCTCGCCGCGCCATCGGTGCCGACCGCGACGTTGACCCCGGCCTGCCACAGACGCTCTACCGGGCAGAAGCCGCTGGCCAGTTTCAGGTTCGACTCCGGGCAATGGATCACGCTGGTGTTGCTTTCTACCAGCAACGCCAGGTCGTCATCGCTGATCTGGGTCATGTGCACGGCCTGGAAGCGCGGTCCGAGCAGGCCCAGTCGGCCGAGGCGGGCCAATGGGCGTTCACCGCGTTGTTCGACCGCTTGCTGCACTTCGAAGGCGGTTTCGTGGACGTGCATGTGGACCGAAGCATCCAGTTCTTCGGCGATCACGCGGATTTTTTCCAGGTTCTCGTCACCAACGGTGTAGGGTGCATGAGGGCCGAAGGTAATCTTGATGCGCTCGTGATGCTTCAGGTCGCCGAACAATTCGACACCCTGACGAATGGCTTCATCGGCGCTGGCGGCGCCCGGAATCGGGAAGTCGAGGATCGGAATCGCAATCTGCGCGCGAATTCCGCTGTTGTGTACGCGCTCACTGGCAACCTTCGGGAAGAAGTACATGTCCGAAAAACAGGTGATGCCGCCTTTTATCTGCTCGGCGATGGCCAGGTCGGTGCCGTCACGCACGAAATCTTCATCGACCCACTTGCCCTCGGCCGGCCAGATATGGTTTTCCAGCCAGGTCATCAACGGCAGATCGTCGGCGAGGCCGCGGAACAGGGTCATGGCGGCATGGCCATGAGCATTGATCAGGCCGGGGGCGAGCAGAACGTCCGGCAATTCGCGGACTTCAGCGGCGTTACACTTCAAGGCTTCGGCGCGCGGGCCGATGAACACGATGCGACCGTCGCGGATGCCCAGGCCATGCTCCTTGAGCACAACGCCTGCGGGTTCGACGGGTACCAGCCAGGTCGGCAGCAATAATAAGTCGAGCGCAATGGCAGGTTTCGGCATCGAGGGTTGGTTCCAGTGCTTTTGTATAGGATGGCGAAGTATACCCGAGCGTCTTCACGGGGGGATCGCTATAATCGGCGGCTTTTGTTCATGAGTGCGGGGTGAGGGATGCGCGATCGACTGTTGGCTGCGGAGAAAGTGAAGGCCATCGATTGGCGTGATGGCGCGCTCCACCTGCTGGATCAGCGCGTTTTGCCGTTCGAGGAAAACTGGATCGCCTACACCAGCGCTGCCGGCGTGGCCGAGGCGATTCGCTCGATGGTGGTGCGCGGTGCGCCGGCCATCGGAATCAGTGCCGCGTACGGCATCGTGTTGGCCGCCCGTGCCCGAATTGCCGAGGGTGGCGATTGGTATGCCGCGCTGGAAGAGGATTTCATGCTGCTGGCCGATTCCCGTCCAACGGCGGTCAACCTGTTCTGGGCACTGAACCGCATGCATGACCGGCTGGATCGCCTGAAGGACAACGCCGATCCGCTGGAGGCGCTCGAAGCCGAGGCCATTGCCATTCATGAAAGCGATCGCGAAGCCAACCTGACCATGGCCCAGCTCGGCGTCGACCTGATCCGCAGGCATCAGGGCAACGCCCAGGCGATCCTGACCCACTGCAACACCGGCGCCCTGGCCACCGGCGGTTTTGGTACCGCGCTCGGGGTGATTCGCGCAGCGTTCATCGAAGGCATGGTGGAGCGCGTCTACGCCGACGAAACCCGTCCCTGGCTGCAAGGCTCGCGCCTGACCGCGTGGGAACTGGCCAACGAAGGCATTCCGGTAACCCTCAACGCCGACTCCGCCGCCGCGCACATCATGAAAACCAAAGGTGTGACCTGGGTGATCGTCGGTGCCGACCGGATCACCGCCAACGGCGACGTGGCGAACAAGATCGGCACCTACCAACTGGCGGTCAACGCCATGCACCACGGCGTGCGTTTCATGGTCGTGGCGCCGAGTTCGACCATCGACATGAACCTGGCCAGCGGTGATGACATTCCGATCGAGGAGCGCGACGGCGCCGAGTTGCTGGAAGTTGGCGGCAAGCGTGTCGGGGCGGATGTCGAGGCGTTCAATCCGGTGTTCGACGTGACGCCGGCGGACCTGATCGATGCGATCGTTACCGAGAAAGGCATCGTCGAACGTCCCGATACCGCGAAAATGGCGCAGTTGATGTGCCGCAAGCGCTTGCATTGATTGGCTTGATGTTTGCGTTGTCCTCTTCGCGAGCAGGCTCGCTCCCACAGGTTTTGTGATCGCCACAGAACCTTGTGGGAGCGAGCCTGCTCGCGATGGGGCCTTGAAAGTCAATAAACATCCGCAATTTCGTCCCGAAATTTGCATTCAGGGAAGCTCTGAGCCTCTCTCGTCCCCTTTAAGCCTGTCATCGGTCATCTAACTATGCTCCATGCGCATCTGGGGGATAGGTGCGTGGCGGCTCTTGTGATAACATCCGGCGTTTTCCGAGGCAGTCCCACGGGGTTGTCTTCACTGCGCAAATCCAGGGTCAACTTGTCGATTTGTCGTAAGTCGACGCATGGCACTCGGCCTGCATCGACGAGCTTCGTGCGTCCCCTATGGATATGGCGAAGTTTCACCAGAAAAAGGAATCAGGCTTCTCATGGGCGAACTGGCCAAAGAAATCCTCCCGGTCAATATCGAAGACGAGCTGAAACAGTCCTATCTCGACTACGCGATGAGCGTGATCGTCGGCCGTGCACTGCCGGATGCGCGCGATGGCTTGAAGCCCGTGCACCGTCGCGTGCTGTTCGCGATGAGCGAGCTGGGCAACGACTTCAACAAGCCGTACAAGAAATCTGCCCGTGTCGTCGGTGACGTGATCGGTAAGTATCACCCGCACGGTGATACCGCGGTGTACGACACCATCGTCCGCATGGCGCAGCCTTTCTCCCTGCGTTACCTGCTGGTCGACGGCCAGGGCAACTTCGGTTCGGTGGACGGCGACAACGCCGCGGCCATGCGATACACCGAAGTGCGCATGACCAAGCTGGCGCACGAGCTGCTGGCCGACCTGCACAAGGAAACCGTGGACTGGGTGCCGAACTACGACGGCACCGAACTGATCCCGGCGGTCATGCCGACCCGCGTTCCGAACCTGCTGGTCAACGGTTCCAGCGGTATTGCCGTGGGCATGGCGACCAACATTCCGCCGCACAACCTCGGTGAAGTCATCGACGGTTGCCTGGCCCTCATCGACAATCCCGAACTGACCGTCGATGAGCTGATGCAATACATCCCCGGTCCGGACTTCCCGACCGCCGCGATCATCAACGGTCGCGCCGGCATTATCGAAGCCTACCGCACCGGCCGTGGCCGCATTTACATGCGCGCCCGTTCGATCATCGAAGACATCGACAAGGTCGGTGGCCGTCAGCAGATCGTCATCACCGAGCTGCCTTACCAGCTGAACAAGGCGCGTCTGATCGAGAAGATCGCCGAGCTGGTAAAAGAGAAGAAACTCGAAGGCATCACCGAACTGCGCGACGAGTCCGACAAGGACGGTATGCGCGTCGTGATCGAACTGCGTCGCGGCGAAGTGCCTGAGGTGATCCTCAACAACCTCTACGCCCAGACCCAACTGCAATCGGTATTCGGCATCAACATCGTTGCGCTGATCGACGGCCGTCCGCGGATCCTCAACCTCAAGGATCTGCTGGAAGCCTTCGTCCGTCACCGTCGCGAAGTCGTTACCCGCCGTACTGTGTTCGAACTGCGCAAAGCCCGTGAGCGCGGTCACATCCTCGAAGGTCAGGCCGTTGCCCTGTCGAACATCGACCCGGTCATCGCCCTGATCAAGGCTTCGCCGACGCCGTCGGAAGCCAAGGAAGCGCTGGTCAGTACGCCGTGGGAGTCCTCGGCGGTGGTCGCGATGGTGGAGCGTGCCGGCGCCGATTCGTGCCGTCCGGAAAACCTCGATCCGCAATACGGTCTGCGTGAAGGCAAGTACTTCCTCTCGCCGGAACAGGCGCAAGCCATTCTGGAGCTGCGTCTGCACCGTCTGACCGGTCTGGAACACGAAAAACTGCTGGCCGAGTATCAAGAGATCCTCAACCAGATCGGCGAGCTGATCCGCATCCTCAACAGCGCCACGCGCCTGATGGAAGTGATCCGCGAAGAGCTGGAAGTGATCCGCGCCGAATACGGCGACGTGCGCCGCACCGAGATCCTCGATGCCCGTCTCGACCTGACCCTGGGTGACATGATCCCGGAAGAAGAGCGCGTCGTGACCATCTCCCACGGTGGCTATGCCAAGACCCAGCCACTGGCTGCGTACCAGGCTCAGCGTCGTGGCGGTAAAGGCAAATCGGCTACCGGCGTGAAGGATGAGGACTACATCGCTCACCTGCTGGTCGCCAACAGTCACACCACGCTGCTGCTGTTCTCCAGCAAGGGCAAGGTGTACTGGCTCAAGACCTACGAGATTCCGGAAGCGTCCCGCGCCGCCCGTGGTCGTCCGCTGGTCAACCTGCTGCCGCTCGATGACGGTGAATACATCACCACCATGCTGCCGGTCGATCTCGAAGCCATGAAGCGTCAGGCTGATGAAGAAGAAGCCGAAGGCGCCGAGACCGATGTAGAAGACATCGAAAACAGCAACGAGACCGAAGAGGAGCGCCGCGCGCGCATCAAGGCTGCCGACCGCAAGAAGGCACCGTTCATCTTCATGTCGACCGCCAATGGTACTGTCAAGAAGACCCCGCTGGTGGCCTTCAGCCGTCAGCGCAGTGTCGGTCTGATCGCGCTGGAGCTGGACGAAGGCGATATCCTGATCTCCGCTGCCATCACCGATGGCGAGCAGGAAATCATGCTGTTCTCCGATGGTGGCAAGGTGACACGCTTCAAGGAATCCGAAGTCCGCGCCATGGGCCGTACCGCTCGCGGTGTGCGTGGCATGCGTCTGCCGGAAGGGCAGAAACTGATTTCGATGCTGATCCCGGAAGAGGGCAGCCAGATCCTGACGGCTTCCGAGCGTGGCTACGGCAAGCGCACGGCAATCACCGAGTTCCCTGAATACAAGCGTGGCGGTCAGGGCGTTATCGCCATGGTCAGCAACGAGCGTAACGGCCGTCTGGTCGGTGCGGTTCAGGTGCAGGATGGCGAAGAAATCATGCTGATTTCCGACCAGGGCACGCTGGTGCGTACCCGCGTCGACGAAGTCTCCAGTCTGGGTCGTAACACCCAGGGCGTGACCCTGATCAAGCTGGCCAAGGATGAAACCCTGGTCGGTCTGGAGCGGGTTCAGGAGCCGTCGGAAGTCGAGGGTGAAGAGCTTGAAGGTGAAGAAGGTGTCGAACTGGAAGAGGGCGTGATCGGCGCCGAACCGGACGATGCGGTCGACAACCTGCAGGCGGATGCCGCAGACGAAGAAGAGTCGCAAGACTAACCAAATCGTAGCAGGGCAGAGTGTTTGCTCTGTCCGCTACCGTGATTGCATAGCGAGAGTGGATGTGAGCAAACGAGCCTTTAACTTCTGCGCAGGTCCCGCTGCGCTGCCTGAAGCTGTCCTGTTGCGTGCCCAGTCCGAGATGCTCGACTGGCACGGCAAGGGTCTGTCGGTCATGGAAATGAGCCATCGTAGCGACGACTATGTGGCCATTGCCGAGAAAGCCGAGCAGGACCTGCGCGACCTGCTGTCCATCCCCTCCAACTACAAAGTGCTGTTCCTGCAGGGCGGCGCGAGCCAGCAGTTCGCCGAGATTCCGCTGAACCTGCTGCCCGAGAACGGCACTGCCGACTATGTCGAAACCGGCATCTGGTCGAAGAAAGCCATCGAAGAAGCACGTCGCTTCGGCAATATCAACGTTGCCGCCAGCGCCAAGCCTTATGACTACCTGGCCATTCCCGGTCAGAACGAGTGGAAACTGACCCCGGGTGCGTCCTATCTGCACTATGCGTCCAACGAAACCATCGGCGGCCTGCAGTTCGACTGGGTTCCCGAGGCCGGTGACGTTCCGCTGGTGGTCGACATGTCCTCCGATATCCTCTCGCGTCCGATCGATGTGTCGCAGTACGGCCTGATCTACGCCGGTGCGCAGAAGAACATCGGCCCGAGCGGTCTGGTGGTGGTGATCGTCCGTGAAGACCTGCTGGGCCGCGCCCGCAGTTCGTGCCCGACCATGCTCGATTACAAGATCTCGGCCGACAACGGTTCGATGTACAACACGCCGGCCACCTATTCCTGGTACCTCTCGGGCCTGGTCTTCGAGTGGCTGAAGGAGCAGGGCGGCGTCGCCGCGATGGAGCAGCGCAACAAGGCGAAGAAAGATCGCCTGTACGGCTTCATCGACAACAGCGACTTCTATACCAACCCGATCAGCACCAATGCCCGTTCCTGGATGAACGTACCGTTCCGTCTGGCAGATGAGCGTCTGGACAAGGCGTTCCTGGCCGGCGCTGACGCCCGCGGCCTGCTCAATCTCAAGGGGCATCGCTCGGTCGGCGGCATGCGTGCCTCGATCTACAACGCCCTGGGTCTGGACGCCGTCGAGGCTCTGGTCGGTTACATGGCTGAATTCGAGAAGGAGCATTCCTGATGTCCGAGCAGGAACTCAAGGCGCTGCGCGTTCGCATCGACAGCCTCGATGAGAAGATCCTCCAGCTGATCAGCGATCGCGCTCGCTGCGCCGAGGAGGTTGCCCGGGTCAAGATGGCCAGTCTGGCCGAAGGCGAGCAGCCGGTGTTCTATCGTCCCGAGCGCGAGGCGCAAGTCCTCAAGCGCGTGATGGAACGCAACAAGGGGCCGCTGGGCAACGAAGAGATGGCGCGGCTGTTCCGCGAAATCATGTCCTCGTGCCTGGCCCTGGAGAATCCGCTGAAAGTGGCCTATCTCGGTCCGGAAGGCACCTTTACCCAAGCGGCGGCCATGAAGCACTTCGGTCACGCGGTGATCAGCAAGCCGATGGCCGCGATCGACGAAGTGTTCCGTGAAGTGGCGGCCGGTGCGGTGAATTTTGGCGTGGTGCCGGTGGAGAACTCCACCGAAGGCGCGGTCAACCATACCCTCGACAGCTTCCTTGAGCACGACATGGTGATCTGCGGCGAAGTGGAGCTGCGGATTCACCACCACCTGTTGGTCGGTGAAAACACCAAGACTGACAGCATCAGCCGTATCTATTCCCACGCCCAGTCGCTGGCCCAGTGCCGCAAGTGGCTGGACGCCCATTACCCGAATGTCGAGCGCGTGGCGGTTGCCAGCAACGCCGAAGCGGCCAAGCGGGTCAAGGGCGAATGGAATTCGGCGGCGATCGCCGGTGACATGGCGGCCGGGCTGTATGGCCTGACCCGTCTGGCGGAGAAGATCGAGGATCGCCCGGACAACTCCACGCGCTTCCTGATGATCGGTAACCAGGAAGTGCCGCCGACCGGCGACGACAAGACCTCGATCATCGTGTCCATGAGCAACAAGCCCGGCGCGCTCCACGAGCTGCTGGTGCCGTTCCATGACAACGGGATTGACCTGACCCGGATCGAAACCCGTCCGTCGCGCAGTGGCAAATGGACCTACGTGTTCTTCATCGACTTCGTCGGCCATCACCGTGATCCGCTGATCAAGGGTGTACTGGAAAAGATCAGTCAGGAAGCAGTAGCACTCAAGGTGCTGGGTTCCTACCCGAAAGCAGTTCTTTAAGGGGCGGTAGCAAATGAGTGGCAACTTCCTCGCTCTGGCACAGCCGGGCGTGCAACAACTTTCGCCATACGTGCCGGGCAAGCCCGTGGACGAACTGGCACGCGAGCTGGATCTGGATCCGGCGAGCATCGTCAAACTGGCGAGCAACGAAAACCCGTTGGGCGCCAGCCCGAAAGCGCTGGCCGCCATCCGCGAAGCGCTGGACGAACTGACCCGCTATCCGGACGGCAACGGTTTCGCGCTCAAATCCCTGCTGGCCGAGCAGTGCCGCGTCGAGCTGAACCAGGTGACTCTGGGCAACGGCTCCAACGACATTCTCGAACTGGTCGCGCGTGCCTATCTGGCGCCGGGCCTGAATGCGGTGTTCAGCGAGCACGCGTTCGCGGTCTATCCGATTGCGACCCAGGCAGTCGGTGCTCAGGCCAAGGTCGTGCCGGCCAAGGACTGGGGCCATGACTTGCCGGCGATGCTGGCCGCCATCGATGCCAACACGCGCGTGGTGTTCATTGCCAACCCGAACAATCCAACCGGTACCTGGTTCGGCGCCGAGGCGCTGGACGATTTCCTGCAGGACGTACCGGAGCACGTGCTGGTGGTGCTGGACGAGGCCTACATCGAATACGCCGAAGGCAGCGATCTGCCGGATGGCCTGGATTTCCTCGCGGCTTATCCGAACCTGCTGGTCTCGCGCACCTTCTCCAAGGCTTATGGCCTGGCGGCACTGCGCGTTGGCTATGGGCTGTCCACCCCGGTGGTGGCAGACGTGCTGAATCGTGTACGCCAGCCGTTCAACGTCAACAGCCTGGCCTTGGCTGCGGCCTGTGCGGCACTGAAGGACGTGGAATACCTGGCGCAGAGCCGTCAACTCAACGAGTCCGGAATGCAACAGCTGGAAGCGGGTTTGCGCGAGTTGGGCCTGAGCTGGATTCCGTCCAAGGGCAACTTCATCTGCATCGATCTCGGTCAGGTGGCGGCTCCGGTGTTCCAGGGCCTGCTGCGCGAAGGCGTGATCGTGCGTCCTGTGGCCAACTACGGCATGCCGAACCATCTGCGGGTGACCATCGGTCTGCCGGCGGAAAACAGCCACTTCCTCGAAGCGCTGCGCAAGGTTCTGGCTCGTGGGTGATGTCACTGCGCTGCAATCTGCTGCACCTATGATCGGGCGCCTGGTGGTGGTCGGTCTGGGGTTGATCGGTGGTTCGTTTGCCAAGGGCTTGCGTGAAAGCGGCGTGTGCCGCGAAGTAGTCGGGGTCGATCTCGACCCGCAATCGCGCAAGCTGGCGGTCGAGTTGGGCGTGGTGGATCGTTGCGAAGATGACCTGGTGGCGGCGTGCCAGGGCGCGGACGTGATTCAGTTGGCGGTCCCGATCCTGGCCATGGAAAAAGTGCTGGCCCGCCTGGCCGGCATGGATCTGGGTCAGGCGATCATCACGGATGTCGGCAGCGCCAAGGGCAATGTGGTGCGCGCGGCGACCGAAGCGTTCGGCGGCATGCCGGCGCGTTTCGTGCCGGGCCATCCGATTGCCGGCTCCGAGCAGAGCGGGGTGGAAGCCTCCAACTCGGAGCTGTTTCGTCGTCACAAGGTGATTCTGACCCCGCTGGAGCAGACCGATCCGGCTGCCCTGGCGGTGGTTGATCGCCTGTGGCGCGAGCTGGGCGCCGACGTCGAGCACATGCAGGTCGAGCGTCACGATGAAGTGCTGGCCGCGACCAGTCATCTGCCGCACCTGCTGGCCTTCGGTCTGGTCGATTCACTGGCCAAGCGCAATGAAAACCTTGAGATCTTCCGTTACGCTGCGGGTGGTTTTCGCGATTTCACAAGAATCGCCGGAAGCGACCCGGTCATGTGGCATGACATCTTTCTCGCCAACCGCGAGGCTGTCCTGCGCACACTCGATACATTTCGCAGCGACCTCGACGCCTTGCGCGACGCGGTCGATGCAGGGGATGGGCACCAATTGTTGGGCGTCTTCACGCGCGCCCGGGTTGCCCGCGAGCATTTCAGTAAAATCCTGGCCCGCAGGGCCTATGTGGACGCTATGAATTCCAACGATCTGATCTTCCTGGCTCAACCTGGTGGCCGCCTGTCCGGTCGGATTCGCGTACCGGGTGACAAATCGATTTCCCACCGTTCGATCATGCTCGGCTCCCTGGCTGATGGCGTCACCGAAGTCGAAGGCTTCCTGGAGGGCGAAGATGCCCTGGCGACCTTGCAGGCGTTTCGCGACATGGGTGTGGTCATCGAAGGCCCGCATCATGGTCGCGTGACCATCCACGGTGTCGGCCTGCACGGCCTGAAACCTGCGCCGGGCCCGATCTATCTGGGCAACTCCGGCACTTCGATGCGCCTGCTGTCCGGCCTGCTGGCCGCGCAGGACTTCGACAGCACCCTGACCGGTGATGCTTCGCTGTCCAAGCGTCCGATGAATCGCGTGGCCAACCCGCTGCGGGAAATGGGCGCCGTGATCGAAACCGCTGCCGACGGTCGTCCGCCGATGACCATTCGCGGCGGTCACAAGCTCAAAGGCCTGACCTACACCATGCCGATGGCCAGTGCTCAGGTGAAATCCTGCCTGCTGCTGGCGGGGCTGTACGCCGAAGGCAAGACCACTGTTACCGAGCCGGCACCTACCCGTGATCATACCGAGCGCATGTTGCGCGGCTTCGGCTATTCGGTGAGCGTCGACGGTGCGACGGCATCGGTCGAGTCCGGCGGCAAGCTGACCGCGACCCACATCGAAGTGCCAGGCGACATCTCGTCGTCGGCATTCTTCCTGGTGGCGGCGTCGATCGCCGAAGGTTCCGAGCTGGTGCTCGAGCACGTCGGCATCAACCCGACCCGTACCGGCGTGATCGACATCCTGCGCCTGATGGGCGCCGATATCACCCTGGAAAACCAGCGTGAAGTGGGCGGCGAGCCAGTAGCGGATCTTCGCGTGCGAGCAGCTAAACTCAAGGGTATCGAGATTCCGGAAGCGCTGGTTCCACTGGCGATCGACGAATTCCCGGTACTGTTCGTGGCTGCAGCCTGTGCCGAAGGGCGCACCGTGCTGACCGGCGCCGAAGAGCTGCGGGTCAAGGAATCGGATCGTATCCAGGTCATGGCGGACGGTTTGCTGGCGCTCGGCGTCAAGTGCGAACCGACCCCGGACGGCATCATTATCGACGGCGGCCAGATCGGCGGCGGCGAAGTGCACGGTCATGGCGATCACCGTATCGCGATGGCTTTCAGCGTGGCCTCGCTGCGCGCCTCTGCACCGATCCGCATCCATGATTGCGCCAACGTCGCGACATCGTTCCCGAACTTCCTGGCGCTGTGCGCGCAGGTCGGCATTCGTGTGGCGCAAGAGGCTCAGTCGTGAACAACATTGCTCCGGTCATCACCATCGATGGGCCAAGCGGCTCGGGCAAAGGCACCGTAGCCGGGATTTTGGCCAAGCGTCTGGGCTGGAATCTGCTGGATTCCGGTGCGCTGTATCGCCTGTTGGCGTTTGCTGCGCACAACCATGGTGTCGACCTGACCAATGAAGAACTGCTGAAAAAACTCGCCGCTCATCTGGATGTGCAGTTTATTGCAGCGACCGACGGTCAGTTGCAGCGCATCATTCTGGAAGGTGATGAAGTCAGCGATGTCATCCGCACCGAGAGCGTCGGTTCCGGCGCTTCCCAGGTGGCTGCATTGCCGGCCGTGCGCGAGGCGCTGCTTCAACGCCAGCGTGCTTTCCAGGAAGCACCGGGTCTGGTGGCCGATGGTCGCGACATGGGAACGGTGGTGTTTCCGAATGCGCCTTTGAAGATTTTCCTGACCGCCAGTGCCGAGGAGCGGGCGCGCCGTCGATATTTGCAGTTGAAGGGCAAAGTCGAGGGTGTTAGTCTGTCGAGTCTGCTAGATGAGATCCGTGCGCGCGACGAGCGTGATACCCAGCGAGCGGTGGCCCCGCTCAAGCCGGCGGCCGACGCCATACAGCTGGATTCCACGGAGTTGTCCATCGATCAGGTGCTTGAACGCATCATGAGCGAGATCGCCATTCGCGATATCGCCGGGTGACCAAGAAGGCCACAGGGGACCAGTCATAGTCCTGCGGTGCTTCTTTTTAATGAAACTAACCCACATTGTCTGGGATGTGGAGATGGGCGTACTTTTTCGCCCTAATCAACAGGAATTAAAATGAGCGAAAGCTTTGCGGAACTCTTTGAAGAAAGCCTAAAGACCCTGAACCTTCAGGCAGGCTCCATCATCACCGGTGTTATCGTTGATATCGATTACCAGGCTCGCTGGGTAACCGTTCACGCTGGCTTGAAGTCCGAAGCACTGATCCCTCTGGAGCAGTTCTACAACGACGCTGGCGAACTGAACATCAACGTCGGTGACGAAGTTCACGTTGCTCTGGACTCGGTTGAAGACGGTTTCGGTGAAACCAAGCTGTCCCGTGAAAAAGCCAAGCGCGCTGAATGCTGGATCGTTCTGGAAGCAGCCTTCGCAGCTGAGGAAGTGGTCAAGGGCGTTATCAACGGTAAGGTTAAAGGCGGCTTCACTGTCGACGTTAACGGCATCCGTGCGTTCCTGCCAGGTTCCCTGGTTGACGTCCGTCCAGTGCGCGACACCACGCATCTGGAAGGCAAAGAGCTGGAATTCAAGGTCATCAAGCTGGACCAGAAGCGCAACAACGTTGTCGTTTCCCGTCGCAGCGTCCTGGAAGCCGAGAACTCCGCCGAGCGTGAAGCTCTGCTGGAATCCCTGCAGGAAGGCCAGCAAGTCAAAGGTATCGTCAAAAACCTCACCGATTACGGCGCATTCGTCGATCTGGGTGGCGTGGACGGCCTGCTGCACATCACCGACATGGCGTGGAAGCGTATCAAGCACCCTTCCGAAATCGTCAATGTTGGCGACGAGATCGACGTCAAGGTTCTGAAGTACGATCGCGAGCGCAATCGTGTTTCCCTGGGCCTGAAGCAACTGGGCGAAGATCCATGGGTTGCTATCAAAGCCCGTTACCCAGAAAGCACTCGCGTTACCGCTCGTGTAACCAACCTGACCGACTACGGCTGCTTCGCTGAGCTGGAAGAAGGCGTTGAAGGTCTGGTACACGTTTCGGAAATGGACTGGACCAACAAGAACATCCACCCTTCGAAAGTCGTACAAGTCGGCGACGAAGTGGAAGTCATGGTTCTGGACATCGACGAAGAGCGTCGTCGTATCTCCCTGGGCATCAAGCAGTGCAAGTCGAACCCATGGGAAGACTTCTCTGGCCAGTTCAACAAGGGCGACAAGATCTCCGGCACCATCAAGTCGATCACCGATTTCGGTATCTTCATTGGTCTGGACGGCGGCATCGACGGTCTGGTTCACCTGTCCGACATCTCCTGGAACGAAGTGGGCGAAGAAGCCGTGCGTCGTTTCAAGAAGGGCGACGAGCTGGACACCGTTATCCTGTCGGTTGACCCGGAGCGTGAGCGTATCTCCCTGGGTATCAAGCAGCTGGAAAGCGATCCGTTCTCCGAGTACGTCTCGGTTAACGACAAAGGCGCAATCGTTACTGGCACCGTGAAAGAAGTTGACGCCAAAGGCGCCATCATCGTTCTGGCCGACGATATCGAAGCGACTCTGAAAGCCTCCGAAATCAGCCGTGACCGCGTTGAAGACGCGCGCAACGTTCTGAAAGAAGGCCAGCAAGTAGAAGCCAAGATCATCAGCGTTGATCGCAAGAGCCGCGTAATCCAGCTCTCGATCAAGTCGAAAGACGATGCTGAAGAGAAAGAAGCCATCCAGAGCCTGAAAGCAGCTCCGGAAGGTGAAGCAGCTGACACCACTATGGCGGCACTGCTGCGTCAAGCAATGGCCAAACAGAACTGAGTTCTGTCTGATCATTAAAAAGGGCGACTTCGGTCGCCCTTTTTTGTGCCTGCGATTCAGTGGTCGGTCAGGGGTGTGGTGCGCCAGCGAAACCAATCGAGTTTCTAAGTGGTCTGTTTCTTTATTGGGATCAATCGCCTGTTAGCAGCTAGGCTTGGTTTGAGATCGCAGTAGTCGGGCTGCCGGCCTGGCATAAGGAAATGAATGAACAAGCTGATTGTCTTGATGGGTGCACTGGCATTGGCCGGTTGCGTCACAAATGCAAAGACTCACGCGGCGCGTGGAGTCAGCGGTATCGAAGTTGATTGCTCCGGTCTGGGGTCTGGTTGGGAGAAGTGTCAAAAGCGCGCGGCAAAGGAGTGTAAGGGGGCGGGCTATAAGGTTGTTACTCGATCCGATGATGCGAAGGATGAGGATGGGTTTCCGTTCGGCTTCAATCCTGCAGGGTTCGTGACTCGAACCATGCTGGTGATTTGTCGTTAGGTTCGGGCTGATCTGTCCGGAGTGGTTGGGTGTCCGGAAAACAGGCCTTTCGATGCGGTGAAAGATATGTCAACCCCTGGGCTGTTCAAATTCTTCCGGGCGTGCTAAAACCTTTCAAGCGCTGATCTAGCTGCTTGAAAAAGAAGGGAAAAATATGACGAAGTCGGAGTTGATCGAACGAATTGTCACCCATCAAGGGCTGCTCTCATCGAAGGATGTGGAGTTGGCCATCAAGACTATGCTTGAGCAAATGTCCCAATGTCTGGCCACTGGCGATCGCATCGAGATCCGTGGTTTTGGCAGCTTTTCCCTGCACTATCGCGCACCGCGCGTGGGGCGTAATCCAAAGACCGGTCAGTCTGTCAGTCTCGACGGAAAGTTCGTTCCGCATTTCAAGCCTGGAAAAGAGCTGCGTGATCGAGTGAATGACGAAGAGGAGGAGGGGGTTTGACGGCCGCTATCAAACCGGGAGTTGCTTATGCGTAACTTCAAGCGCCTGTTTCTGGGTATTTTCATTCTTTTACTTGTGTTGGTGATTCTGGCTTTTGTCCTTGAGAATCAGCAATCGGTTTCCCTGTTGTTTCTCGGGTGGTCGGGGCCTGCACTTCCAGTGTCCTTGATAGTCGTCACGGCGTTGCTCGTCGGTATGCTGATCGGGCCGATCCTGGGGTGGCTTCTTGGACGTTCGTCCAGAATTCTGAGAAAGCGTCTGGTATAGAGCTGATTGCAGCGGGGCGTTTGTCGAATTGCTCCGTCGCATGGCTTTATCCATTAGTAAAACGTTAATTAAGCTGTAAAATGCATCCCTTGTTCGATAGTGGCTTGACCCCGCATCGATTCAGACTGACTTTGACAGAGGCCGTATCTTTGACGGCTTTTGCATTCATGGATTAGACAGCGCTCGTTTGGGAGCGCAGTCCGCAGCTCAAGGGTATGGTTTCGCGTGAAAATTCTAGTTACCGGCGGCGCCGGGTTTATCGGCTCGGCTGTCATCCGTCACATCATTTCCAACACTAACGACGCTGTCGTCAACGTCGATAAGCTGACTTACGCCGGTAACCTGGAGTCGCTGGCCGAGGTGAGTCAGAACTCGCGTTATGCGTTTGAGCGCGTCGATATCTGCGATCGCGAGCAGATCGACCGTGTTCTGCGTGAGCATCAGCCGGATGCCATCATGCATCTCGCGGCCGAGTCCCACGTTGATCGCTCGATTTCCGGCCCTTCGGAGTTCATCCAGACCAATATCATCGGTACTTACACGTTGCTTGAGGCTGCGCGCCACTATTGGGCAGCGTTGGATGATGCGCGCAAGGCTGCTTTCCGTTTTCATCATATTTCTACGGATGAGGTTTACGGCGACCTGGAAGGTCCAGAGGATCTCTTTACCGAAACTACCCCGTATCAGCCAAGTTCGCCGTACTCGGCCAGCAAGGCCAGCTCCGATCACCTGGTTCGTGCCTGGGCCCGTACGTACGGTCTGCCGACCCTGGTTACCAACTGCTCGAACAACTATGGCCCTTGCCACTTCCCGGAGAAACTGATCCCGCTGATCATTCTCAATGCGCTGGAAGGCAAGCCTTTGCCGGTTTATGGCAAGGGTAATCAGGTTCGAGACTGGCTGTATGTCGAGGATCATGCCCGCGCCCTGTACAAGGTCGTGACTGAAGGCGTTATCGGCGAGACCTATAACATCGGCGGTCATAACGAAAAGCAAAACATCGAAGTGGTGAACACTTTGTGTGCTCTGCTCGACGAGTTGCGTCCTGATTCCCTGCATCGTCCACATGCCAAGCTGATCACTTACGTTCAGGATCGTCCGGGCCATGACCAGCGCTACGCGATCGATGCGAGCAAAATCCAGCGGGAGCTGGGCTGGACCCCGGAAGAAACCTTTGATTCCGGCATCCGCAAGACCGTTGAGTGGTACTTGAACAACTCTGAGTGGGTGGAGCACGTCAAGAGCGGCAGCTATCAGCAGTGGATCGATCAGAATTATGCGGATCGCTCGAATCAGGCATGAAGATTCTTCTGCTGGGTAAGAATGGGCAGGTGGGGTGGGAGCTGCAACGCTCACTTGCTCCGCTTGGCGAGCTGATTGCGCTGGATCGGCAGACGATTGATGGTTTGTGCGGTGATCTGGCAAATCTGTCGGCCTTGCGTGACACCATCGATCAGGTCCGGCCGGATGTGATCGTCAATGCAGCCGCCTACAATGCGGTTGACAAGGCGGAGTCGGAATCCGAGCTGGCTCTGCGGGTCAACGGTCAGGCGATCCAGGTGATGGCCGAAGAGGCTGTGCGCCTGGGTGCCTGGCTCGTTCACTATTCCACGGACTATGTGTTTGACGGCAAGGGTCAGACGCCATGGCAGGAAAGCGATGTTCCCGCGCCGTTGAATCGCTATGGCGAAAGCAAGCTTGCTGGAGAGATGGCGATCCAGGCGTCGGGGTGCAAGCACCTGATTTTTCGCACCAGTTGGGTTTTTGCAGCGCGAGGCCAGAACTTTGCCAAGACCATGTTGCGTCTGGCAAGGGAGCGTCAAGAGCTGAATGTCATCAATGACCAGGTGGGGGCGCCGACCGGTGCTGAACTGATCGCTGATGTCACCGCCCTTGCGCTGCAGCAAGCGTTGACCCGGCCTGAGCTGGCGGGTTTGTATCATCTGGCCGCCGCAGGGGAGGTTTCCTGGCACGGTTACGCCCGGCATGTGCTTGATTTTGCCAAGGCCAGCGGTGAAGAGCTGGCTGTTCAGATGATCAATCCGATCGATGCCGTCGCCTACCCGACTCCCGCTCGTCGTCCGCTGAATTCGCGATTGAATACTCAGAAACTGCGCACCAATTTTTCTCTACACTTGCCGGACTGGCAAAGTGGTGTAACTCGAATGCTTAGGGAAGTTCTAAACAAATGATAACGACAAATCGTAAAGGCATCATCCTCGCTGGCGGATCGGGCACTCGCCTGCACCCGCTTACTCTGGGTGTGTCCAAGCAGATGCTGCCGATTTACGACAAGCCGATGATCTTCTATCCGCTGTCGGTGCTGATGCTTGCGGGCATGCGCGAAATCCTGATCATTTCCACTCCGGAAGATCTGCCGAACTTCAAAAAGCTGCTCGGTGACGGCAGCTTGTACGGCATCAAGCTGACCTATGCGGAACAACCTAGCCCGGATGGTCTGGCGCAAGCGTTCATCATCGGCGAAGAGTTCATCGGCAAGGACCCTTGCTGCCTGATTCTGGGTGACAACATCTTCTACGGCCAGCATTTCTCGGACAACCTGCGCTCTGCCAGTTCGCAGCAGTCCGGTGCTACCGTGTTCGGTTACCACGTATCCGATCCAGAGCGCTTCGGTGTGGTCGAATTCGATGAAACGGGTCGGGCGCTGAGCATTGAAGAGAAACCGTTGAAGCCGAAGTCCAACTACGCGGTGACGGGGCTGTATTTCTACGACAATCAGGTTGTCGAGATCGCCAAGAATATCAAGCCGTCCGAGCGTGGCGAGCTGGAAATTACCGATGTGAACAGCGCCTATCTCAATCAGAAGTCGCTCAACGTCGAGATGCTTGGTCGTGGATTCGCCTGGCTTGATACCGGTACTCACGACTCGTTGCTGGAAGCCAGTCACTTCGTGCATACCATCGAGCAGCGTCAGGGCTTGAAAGTGGCGTGCCTGGAAGAGATTGCCTACAACAACAAATGGATCACTGCCGAGCAGTTGAAGGCTCAGGCGGATGCACTGAAGAAAACAGGTTACGGCCAGTATTTGCAGAAACTGCTGGACTCGCCTTCTCGCTGATTTGAAAGCGAAGAGCTTTCAATCGATGCGTACAAATGCTGCAAGCAGGAATGGCATGCCAGTAAAACATCCGAAGATCGCGGTTTTGCTGGCAGCCTATAATGGCATGCAGTGGATCGAGGAGCAGTTGGCCTCGATCCTTGACCAGTCTGGCGTCGATGTCACTGTATATATCAGTGTTGACTTGTCCGATGACGGTACCGAAGCGTGGTGCGAGGCATTCGCAGCTCTCGACGATCGTGTGATTCTCTTGCCGCCCGCCGGTCGTTTTGGTGGGGCTGCACGCAACTTTTTTCGCTTGATTCGCGATGTCGATCCGCACGGTTACGATGCGGTAGCCTTTGCCGATCAGGATGATATCTGGCAACCCGACAAGCTTTTGCGTGCGACTCAGCAGATCGCTTCTCGCGGTGTCGATGCTTATTCAAGCAATGTCACGGCTTTCTGGCCGGATGGAAAAACGGTCCTTCTTGACAAGAGCCAGCCGCAAGTTGCCTGGGATTTTCTGTTCGAGGCAGCGGGGCCGGGCTGTACCTACGTGTTCAGCCCGGCGCTCGCGGGTTCGCTGCGCCAGCAGGTCGTTTGCGACTGGGAGTCGTTGCAGCAGGTCACGCTGCATGACTGGTACAGCTATGCGTTTGCCCGAAGTCATGGGTTCGAATGGTTTATCGATTCCCACTCCAGCATGCTTTATCGGCAGCACGAGAATAATCAGGTCGGGGCCAATACGGGGTTGGCATCGTTGTTTCAGCGCTATGTCACTATTCATGAAGGGTGGTGGTTCAAGCAGGTCAGAACAATCGCGCAGCTTGTCGGAGTAGGTAATGCGCCATTTGTCAGAAGCTGGTTGAAGTTGAGGCGGCGCGATCTGCTATTGCTTTCGGTCCGGGGAGGGCAGTGCCGGCGCCGGTTTCGGGACAAGGTTTTATTCTTTTTTGTGTGCTGTCTTACGGCTGTGATCGGTACGAAATCCTGATCGGGCCTTGAATGCCTTTTGTGTTTTTAACGGGCGTGCTTGAAGCCTAACAATCGATGATGAAAGTTCTCTATAATCGCGCGCTTCGTGAAAGGATCGAATGGAGCAGGTGTGGCGTGAGGCACTGGAGATGATTCGGGGCCCGTGGCCGGCGTTTAATTGAAATGGAGCATACAGTGTCAAGCCCAATATCAGCGGATGCGGCGAATTCCAGTCCGGATTTTGGCGCAGTCGAAGTGCCATCGAAGGATGAATCTGTCGCGATCCTGATGTGCTCTTACAATGGTGATCGATTCCTTGCTGAGCAATTGGCGTCTATTGAGCATCAGGATCACACGCGGTGGCACTTGTTTGTTTCCGATGACGGTTCGACCGATTCGACACTGGATGTTCTCAAGGCTTTTCAGGCGCGCCATGGAACAGAAAAAGTCTCTTTGCTTTCCGGGCCTCAAACAGGGTTCGCCGATAATTTCATGTCGGTCACCTGTATGGAAACGGTCAGTGCTGATTTCTACGCCTGGTCGGATCAGGATGATATCTGGTCTCGCGACAAGCTGAGTTCCGCTTTGGCGTGGTTGCGCCAGGTGCCGGTTGAGGTGCCTGCGCTGTACGCCTCTCGGACAACGGTGGTCAATGAGTCCGGTGCGGATGTTGGCAGTACGCCAGCGTTCTCCCGCGCTTTCGGCTTTCCCAATGCGCTTGTGCAGAACGTCGCTGCCGGAAATACCATGGTCTTCAACCGGGCGGCACATGAGCTGCTGAAGGCTGGACCGTCTCAGGGCATTGTGGCTCATGACTGGTGGGCCTATCTGCTTGTGACTGGAGCGGGGGGGCGGTTCTATTTCGATCAGGTTCCGCGTCTTTTCTACCGTCAGCATCAGTCAAACTCTATTGGTGCCAATGCTGGTTTCATGGCGGCATTGATGCGCATTCACAAGCTGTTTCAAGGGCGTCTCAGAGGCTGGATCGATCAGAACATCTGCGCTCTGGATGCTGTCGAATTTCTTCTTACAGAAAAAAATCGCGAGGTGCTTCGTCGATTCAAGGCGGCTCGTAGTCAAAGCATGCCTTGTCGTTTGATCAAGATGTGGCGCTCGGGCGTTTATCGACAGACGCTCCTCGGTAATCTGGGACTGATAGTGGCAACCATTTTCAAAGGAATTTGAGAATGAGTGCTTTCAAAAGGGGTTGAAGATGAGTTTTTTTGAGGTCGCGGGTTAATGCAGAAATTTTCGGCGGCACCTGGCGCCATGTTTACCGGCGTCTGGCAAAATCGCGCACTTATTGTTGCGCTTATCAAGCGGGAGGTCATCGGTCGTTATCGAGGCTCCTTCATGGGCATTCTCTGGTCGTTCTTCAATCCGATCGTGATGCTTGCCATCTATACGTTCGTATTCAGCTACGTTTTCAATTCCCGCTGGGCCGGTGCTAGTGGTTCAAAAGCGGAATTCGCTCTAATACTGTTTGCGGGTTTGATGGTTTTCAACCTGTTTTCCGAGTGCGTGACCAGAGCGCCAAACCTGATCATTTCGAATGCCAATTACGTAAAAAAGGTAGTGTTTCCATTGGAGATATTGCCCTGCGTGATTGCAGGATCCTCCGTGTTTCACGCGTTCGTCAGCTTGATAGTCTGGCTGCTTGCCTACGCGGTGTTTTTTGGCTTGCCGCCGGTTACGGCTCTTTACCTGCCACTGGTTGTTGCGCCTTTGCTGTTGATCATCCTTGGACTTTCCTGGGGATTGGCCTCCATAGGTGTTTACATGCGGGATGTTGCGCATTTCATCGCACTGGTGACAAGCGGCCTGATGTTTCTTGCACCGATCTTTTATCCTGCGACGGCTGTACCGGAGGACTATCGAGGTCTTCTGGCGCTCAATCCGTTGACCATTGTTGTAGAAAATGTCAGGGCCGTTCTGTTTTTTGGACAGGAGCCCGACTGGCAGGCGCTCGGCATCTACGCAGGCGTGGCTATTGCGGTGGCTTACCTCGGGTTCGCCTTCTTCCAGAAGACCAGAAAGGGGTTTGCCGATGTCCTCTGAAATTGCGATAAATCTTCAGAATGTCAGTAAGTGTTATCACATTTATGACAAGCCGCGTGATCGGCTCCTGCAAATGTTCGCCGGTCAGCGCAAGCAGTATTACCGTGAGTTCTGGGCGCTCAAAAACGTTTCCTTCGATATCAAGAAAGGCGAAACCGTCGGTATCGTTGGCCGTAACGGAAGCGGCAAGTCGACATTGCTTCAGGTCATTTGTGGAACGTTGAACCAGAGTGTCGGCGATGTTCAGACCCAGGGCCGGATCGGTGCCCTGCTTGAGCTTGGGTCGGGGTTCAATCCGGAGTTCACCGGGCATGAGAACGTCTACATGAATGCCGCGATTCTCGGATTGAGCCGCGCAGAAGTGGATGAGCGCTATGACGACATTGCCGCTTTTGCCGACATTGGCGAGTTCATTCATCAACCGGTCAAGACTTACTCAAGCGGCATGATCGTACGCTTGGCATTTGCCGTTCAGGCGATGGTTGACCCGGACATCCTGATTGTCGATGAGGCGTTGGCTGTCGGAGATGAGCGCTTTCAGCGCAAGTGCTTTGCGAGACTCGATGAGTTGAAGGCCAAGGGCACTTCAATTTTGTTTGTGTCCCACTCGGGGCCTCAAGTTGTCGAGCTGTGTGATCGGGCGATCTTGATGGAGCGCGGCGAGCGGATCTGCACGGGATCGCCGATGGAAGTCGTACGGGCTTATCAGAAGCTCATCTACGCTCCAGTCGAAGAGCAGCCGCGCTTGATTGAAGAGTTCAAGTCGATTGGCTCCGACAAGATAGTCGCCGAGACCCGGGAGGTGGAGGTGACGCAGGACGTTCCCCCGGAAGATCAGTTCTTTGATGCGGGAATGGTGCCTGAATCGACTACCGTTTATCCGGAGCAGGGTGCCCGGATCGACGCCTTCGAAATTTTCGACAAGCAGGGGCGACGCTGCAATGTGCTTAAGGCTGGTGGGGAATACGATATCGTCATGCGTGGTGTCATCACCGAAAACGTATCACGGATTTTCTTCGCCATGCATGTTCGTACAGTGTCGGGTGTGGTGATAACGGGTCAGCGTTTTCCCGAGGAAGGAAAATATTTTGAATGTGAAGGTGCCGAGCGGGCATTCAGAATTACTTTCAGCTTTCAGATGGTGATGCTGCCCGGCGTATACTTTGTCGGTGGTGGAGTTTGGTCGGAGACTGAGCCCACGTTGTGCCACAGAATTCTGGATGCGATCATGTTCCGGCTCGTATCGGATCAAGGTGCGAGATCTTTCGGTTATATGGATGCGTCTATCGATGAGCCAGCGCTTGAACTGTTCTGAAGGCAAAGCGTTTGCTCAGCCCCGGAATGTTGGATTGTTTCAAACGCCAGCTGACAGCATGCCTGAATTTGAGGGTTGTCAGGCGGATACGCAGATAACGTGCATTAATGCCGCTAAAATTTCCATTCCCAAGAAAAAAAACAAGCCTGAGTAGACGGTAATGACGAGCAGTGATCACCAGCGCTTGCTGGACTATTTTTCTTGGAATAGCTGTGTTTCGGATGAGCGCAAGTTGCTCTACATCGCTACGCCGAAGGTGGCCTGCACCTCGTTGAAGTGGTGGTTCGCGGAGCTTGAGGGGGTTGCTGAGGCTGTCAAGCAATTGAAGATCAGCTCCGAGTCGGACCCCGAACTGGTGATTCATGACACATTGCTGGCCGTTGCTCCTCAATTGCTCGTGCGTTCTCCCGAGCAGCTTGAGCGTGTCAGGGCAGAGGGATATTTCAGTTTTGCCCTGGTGAGAAATCCCTACAAGCGAATATTTTCTGCATGGCAGTCGAAGATCCTTTTGGGCGAGCCCTTGCAAATCGAGCCGTATAAAGGCAAGGCGTTTGTGGATTTTCCGGTCGAGACCATGTCGGATGTGACCGCGTCTTTCGAGTGTTTTCTTGAGTTTCTGTTCGCCAATGAACGAAACGACTTCAAGGACGCCCACTGGACACCGCAATATGATTTGCTACAGCCGGATATATTTTCCTACAGTGCCGTTTCCAAAATCGAGGACACCGCAGCGCTCAATGCTGCGCTGCGCAGCCATCTCGGTGACGGGTACATCAGTCCGTTCAGTAAGGCCAGAGCAAACGAAAGCCTGATCCCTTATCTTCCGCAATTCATCAGTCCGCGATCCAAGGCAGTGATCGATGAGCTCTATGCGAAAGACTTCGAAGTCTATGACTACTCAACTTCCATCCCTCCTGCGAAAGAAGCGTTCTCGCAAGAGCAGTTGACGGTAGCGCTCAAGGGGATTGAATTGCTGCGTGGGCGGCATCAGCGCATTGGCGAAATGCGCCGGTATTTCATTGAGCAAATTTCCGGGTTGTTGAAAGATAAGGAGTGGCTCGCAGAGCAGCGTCTGACATGGATGGATTTCGGCAAGAGCAAGGAAGATCAGCTATTTGCGCTCCAGGCTGCCTTTAGCGAACAGGCAGGGCAGGTCGAGGCGGATCGAAGCCAGCAACTCAGGGTCGAGCTGGAGCGCTCGAAGGCAGAGACTGAGTTCTCAAAAAAGGAACTCGATCAGTCCAGGATTGAACTTGACGAGTTGAAAGTCGTAATTGAGCAGGCAAGGGTCGAGCGCGAGCGGACGAAAGCAGATTACGAGCAGGCAAGAGTCGAGCACGAACGGACGAAAGTTGAGTACGAGCAGGCAAGAGCCGAACTGGAAAAGTTGAGAACTGATTTTCTTCAGTTGAAGTTACTACACGAACAGGCGCAGGTCGACCAGGAACAGACGAAAGCCGAGCACGAGCAGACTAAAGTTGCGCACGAGCAGACAAGAGGCGAGCTGGCACAATTGAGGACTGATTTTAGTCAGTTGAAATCACTCCTCGATCAGTCTCAGGTCGACCATGGACACACGAAGGGCGAGCACGAGCGGACGAAAGTTGCACACGAGCAGACTAAGGCCGAGTCAGCACAGTTGAGGGCTGATCTTGAGCGGTCGCGGTTGGAGGTGGCCTCACTTGTTTCTGAGCGTGAAGCGTTTGCTCTTAAGCACAAGCGCTATCTAACCTCCTACAAATATATTGATGCAAAAATCGTCGCTCGATTGCGCAGGACGGTGCATATTATGAAAAGGCGCAAGGGAGATTAAGGTGGCAAAGGTTTCGGTTGTACTGACTTCCTATAATCACGATAAGTATATTGAACAGGCGATTAATACTGTTCTCAAACAAACCTATGGTGACTGGGAACTGATTGTCGTTGATGATGTTTCGCCAGATGCTTCCTGGGAAGTTATCCAGCGCTATGATGATCCGCGGATTATCAAGGTTCGAAATGATCGAACTCGCCGCTATATTTACAATATTAATCGCGCTATCCAATCGCAGAGCACCGGTGACTACATCGCTATTCATCATTCGGATGATGCCTGGGCGCTGGACAAGTTAGAGAAGCAAGTCGCTGTGCTGGATGCCAATCCGCACATCGGGGCTGTGTTCTCCCATGTGCAATGTATTGACGAAAACAATCAACCATTGTCTATCGATTGGTTCAATCAGCCAAACAAGTCACGAGCGGCCTGGTTGCGTGCTCTGTTTTTCAACGAGAACAGATTGTGCCATCCGAGTGCTCTGGTCAGGCGCAGTGCCTACGAGCAAAGCGAACTGTACAAGTGTGCGCATGCTCAGATCGATGATGCGGAGCTTTGGACCCGTTTGTTGAAGGTGTCCGATATCCATGTCGTTCAGGAAAAGCTGACATTGCACCGGATCTTCTCTGATCAGTCCAATGCCAGTGGTGATCGTCCGGATAGACGAGCCCGCTTGAAGCTGGAATGGCATCTGCAGAAACAACACTATGTCGATTTGCCACAAGCGGATATTCTTGAGATCTTTCCGGAAGCTGCGCAATGGGTAACGCCTCAGGGTGCAAATACCCAGTTTCTGTTGGCAATGGTTGCAATTCATGCAGGCACCTGTTCAGGTACGAGGCTCTTCGGTATCGAATTGCTTTATCGATTGATGACGGACGCCGAATCCCAGGTGCAGATTGAAGCGCTGCATGGCTTCAATTACCTGGACTTCATCGGGCTTACGGGTAAAGAAGATTTTTTTAGCCCGGCAGTGATCACCGAGCAGCCTGCGGTTGCTGTTGCTACTGGATGGCGAGCTCTGGTGGGTAAGTTTCTTCGTAAGCTAGGCGCCGTCTGACGCGGCGCACCGAATTTTCCAGCGCTGCGGCGCCGTAACCAGTGACTCTCTTTGATATGGAACCGAGGGTGTCGCTGGTTTTATTGTTTGTGAAGTAGAGGCACTGAGTGAAGATTGACCTGAAGATTCTGAGTTCTGTTTCTTTTTTTATCTGTTTGGCGGCCGGCGTTTTGTATTTTACCCGTTGGGGAGATACCGAGGCGCCTGTTGAACGTGCTGCGTCGATAGCGGTTTCGGATCACGTGACGCTGGATGTCGTCAGCAATGCCCTCAAGCTGGAGCTCAAAGGCTGCGATGTTGCTCAGGTTCCGGATAACTTTTTTCTCCATATTTATCCACGAGACACTTCAAAGGCGGGGGCAGAAGGCTTTATCAACAAGGATTTCAACCTGAATTCCCTCAAGCCTACGTCCACGGAGACGCGATCGGGGATTGCTTACTGTCGCTATGAGGTTGCGTACGGGCTTTCAACCGTTGATCGGGTTGCGGTTGGCCAGTTCCGTTCGCCGCAGGGCAACTGCTGCGAAATCCTCTGGGACAAGCAGGTCTCCTTTAATAAATAGTCTTCGGTAGTGAATTGATATGAGCACAGCTGTTGCGGATCCCAATCGTTCTTTCGGACTTGATGTCTGTCGGACGCTTGCATGCCTGCTTGTCGTATTCGGGCATATGCTGGGGCACTCTCTTCCCAGCCCAATTCTGTCAAATTTCGCATTTCTGGCCATTTTTGGTGTGGATTTGTTTTTTTGCCTGAGTGGTTTCCTGATCGGTCGAATTCTGCTTAAAGAGGCCGCGCGTTGGGGTGAAACGAAAACGGCAGGGCTCACGAACTTCTGGTATCGCCGATGGATGAGAACATTGCCGCTTTACGTGTTCTTTTTCTTTGTTTCGTTGAAGTTTGACTGGCAAGGTGCAACGACCTTCGGCGAGCAATTTCGATACTTGGTGTTTGCTCAGAATTTCGCCTGGACCATGACAGACTTTTATCGATTGTCGTGGAGCTTGGCTGTAGAAGAATGGTTTTACTATACGTTCCCTTTGCTCATATTGCTGATGATCGGTTTTGGCGCCAGCGTAAAACGGGCGGCGATGATAACGATCGCGGTTTTTATCGTGGTTCCGTTTCTTGCCCGTGTTGGCATGCCAATCCAGCCGGTCAGGTATGACGATGCCCGCTATGTGGTTCTCTATCGTCTGGATGCCATTGGGTTCGGTGTGCTGGTGGCTTATCTCTATACATGGCATAAACCGTTGTTTGATCGGATTATCCGCTTTTGGTATATCCCTTTGGCATTTGTAGTCGGCATCATTGTTCTGACAAAGCAGGGAGTGCCTTGGACGTTAAATGACAAAGTTTTGCAGTCAGTGTTTTTCTCCTGTTCCGCGATTTTTTTTGCTGCTCTGATTCCCGCATTCTTCCATTTGCGTCCTTCGCGTTCGCAATTACTCAACCGTTTTGTCAAGTTTACGAGCCTGGTCTCCTACTCGATCTACCTTGGGCATATTTTTGCCTTCACCCTGGTGATTTCGGTGTTGAACAGATTTGGGTTGCATGAGGCTATATATAATAATCCCTGGATCGTTTATCCAATATTCACTCTGTGTGTTTACCTGCTCGCTTATTTGACTTATCGCTTGGTTGAGAAGCCGTTCCTGAAGCTTCGAGATGTCGATGGGTTTTCATTCGTAAAATTTCTGAAGAGCCTCCAGCGTCTTGGCGCAGGGAAGTAGGTCTTGTTATGCAAAACTCAACACCGCCGGATTTCTCCAGCTATTGTGGTACGGTCGCACTGGCTAATGATTACGTAGCTGCTCAAGCCGAGGGGGGGCAGGCTGCGCCTGTTCTTGTTGTCAGTTTGGCAAGTGAGCGCGCATGTGATTTGTCAGGTGTTTACAAGTCACTGCGGGTGCAGACCTTTCAACGTTGGCAGTGGCTAGTTTGTTACGACGGCAACTTGGATGAACAGTTGAGTGCGGCGTTTATTGCTGAAGTTGCGAAGGATGAGCGCGTTCTTTTACGCCCACGTGCCGAGTGTGTATCCACAAGTGCGGTTTGGTCTGCATTTGATTACGTGGTGCTGGTGGATGCCAAAACTCAACTGAAATCAACGTTTATCGAAAAGGCCATCTGGTCCTTGGTATCGAATCCGGAATTTGCTTTTTGCAACTCCTTGGGAATGATTCCGGGCGAGCATAGGTGGTTGATCAACCATCATTTGAGTGAGGGTAAACATTACCTTGCCAGTGCTCAATTGAGGGTCAGAGCGGCGGTATTCCGCAGTTCGGTGTTGTTGGAGACTTTCTCCGATATCGCGATTTTGTCTGACGGTCGAGATCCGCTCGCGATGCTTTCTTGCCTGGCTGACAAGGGGTATTGGGGATACACGATTCCCGAGTATCTGCAGTGGTGCGCTTTCTCGGAGGTGGGGCATGATGTTGATTCTGACCAGATAAAGGCCGGTAAGGCAATTCCACAGGTCAATCGGCGTTTTCCTTCAGCCTATGAAACGTTGCCGGTTGCGTTTCCTTTCCGCAACCCGCTCAAGCGCAATGCAAGTGGCCGGCGGGTCATGTTTCTCTTGCCGTGGATGGTTGAAGGGGGGGCTGATCGGGTCAATATTGACCTTATCGAAGGCCTGGTTGCTGGTGGCGCTGATGTCACTGTGTGCGCGACCCTGGAAGCAGATCATCGCTGGCTCGGAAAGTTTGCCGAATTGACTCGTGATGTTTTCGTGCTGCCGAATTTTCTGTCTTTGTCGGATTTTCCACGCTTTATTTTGTATCTGATTGAATCCCGGAGCATCGACACGGTACTGATCGCCGGCAGTACATTGGGCTATCAGCTTTTGCCTTACTTGCGCACCATGGCGCCTGAAACGGCGTTTGTGGATTTGTGCCATACCGAAGAGATGCATTGGCTCAATGGTGGGCACCCGCGATTCGCGGTTGGTTACCAGGACGCGCTTGATCTGAATGTGGTGAGCACGCGTCACTTGTCCGATTGGATGGAGAGGCTCGGCGCCGATCCGGAAAAGATTCGAGTGATGTATACGGGAATCAAATCTCATCCGGTGTCCCTGTCCGAAGGCGAGCGCGGTGCGGTATTGCGCGGTTTTGCTTTGGATGAGCAGGCTCTCACCATTATTTTTGCCGGTCGTATGTGCGATCAGAAGCGGCCACTGAAGCTTGCCGAGATTTTAAGCGTGGCGAAGCAGAAGGGGGTTCGCTTCAATGCCTTGGTCATTGGCGAGGGGGAGCTGCGCCCTGCGTTTGAAAGTCTGATCGCGCAGTATGACCTGGGCACAGAGGTACGGGTGCTGGGGGCGAAGGCTCATGCTGACTGGCTTTCCTTGCTGGCAGTGTCCGACGTCTTGTTGATGCCATCCGAATACGAAGGCATTTCGGTTGCGCTTATCGAATCCATGGCGGCAGGTGTGGTTCCGGTTGTGGCTGATGTGGGTGGCCAGGACGAGTTGGTGGGTGCGGAAACCGGATACCTGGTCCAGCATGGCGAGGATGAAGTCGCTCGTTATGTGCAGGTGCTTCAAGAGTTGGCGGCGGACGCCGAGACACGTCGTCGCAAGGCGCTGGCCTGTCGGCAGTTGATTGAGGCGAACTATACTGCCGCTGCAACCAGTCGTCAGTGGCTGGAAATCATGGATGAGGCACGAGCCAACAGAAAACATTCGTCTCAACCATTTTTGCCGCTGGGGTTGGCCAGAGAAATAGCGACGAATGCGTTGGAAAACAGACGAGTCACTTCCTATCTCGATCATCTGTACTCAACGCACTGTCTGACGAATGAAGCACAGACCGCTGCTCCATTCAATCAAGGTATTCTTGCTTTCCTGATAGCGAAGGTGCGTCGAAATCGCTGGGCCAGGTTCATTTTCAACAGGCCTTTAATCAGGAGGGTTGCGCGAAGGTTGAAAGTGTCTGTTTCTTGACGCGTTTCTGCTTGTGTGGTAGGTTTTTCGTCTTTTTTATTGCAGATTAACGTCAATGTTTTTTCGACAGTTTCGATGTTAGTCGAGAGTTTTTATGAAAATCACAGTGTTTGGCGGCGGCGGCTTTATCGGATCGACTATCGTTGATCGTTTGTTACAGGATAAGCATTCGATCCGCGTTTTCGAACGCCCGAGAGTGCCTGCCTATCGTGCGTTTCTGCCTGATGAGCAAGTCGAGTGGATGACGGGCGATCTGTCGGATATCAGTAGTATCAAAGAGGCAATCGACGGCGTTGATGTTGTTTTGCATCTTGTTTCGACGACCTTGCCAAAAAGCTCGAATGAAAACCCGATCTATGATGTGCAAAGCAACGTAATTGCAACTTTGCAATTGCTTGATGCCATGGTTGAAAAAAAGGTCGGTCGAATTGTTTTCATTTCGTCGGGCGGGACTGTTTACGGCGCTCCGAAGTACATTCCTATTGATGAGAAACATCCGACTGATCCAGAGGTTTCTTATGGCATAACCAAGTTGGCCATCGAGAAATATTTGCATCTATACAGCCACCTTCATGGCATCAAACAAGTGTCTTTGCGGGTTGCCAATCCGTATGGCGAGCGCCAGCGCGTGGAAACAGCCCAAGGTGCTGTGGGTGTGTTCATTCATAATGTATTGAAGGGCACGCCGATCGAAATCTGGGGAGACGGCAACGTCCAGCGCGATTTTCTTCATGTCAGCGACGTAGCGGAGGCATTTGCAAAAGCGGTGACCTACACCGGCAAAACCAGTGTTTTCAATATCAGTTCGGGTATCGGTACAAGTTTGAACAGCCTCATGTCGATGATCGAAGAGGTCAGCGGCACCCCGGTTGCCAGAAACTACAAGCCTGGGCGTTCTTTCGATGTACCCGTGAGTGTGTTGTGCAATAAATTGGCGCAGGATGATCTCGGATGGTCGCCCAGGATTTCCATGAAAGACGGTATCTTCAGAACGTTTGAATGGGCCAAGAAAGAATCGCAGAAGTGAGGGTTATCGGGTGAGCTGCCTTTTGCTCTCCAGCAATGCTGGCTGCAACCTCGAATGAAGGTACTGCTCACCGTACATCAGTTTTTTCCGGAATTTTCTGCAGGCACCGAAGTTCTGACTCTGTCCGTCGCTCGCGAGCTGAAGGGGCGGGGGCATGAGGTAAGGATCTTCACAGGTTTTCCGGCCACTGAAGCGCTGACGGATCAAGAGCGATTCGACCAATATCATTACGACGGGCTTCTGGTGGACCGATTTCGGCACGCATATGTGCCGATGGGTGATCAGACGTCGAAAATCGAAATTGGCTATGATAACCATCTGGCTGCGGACTTTTTTCAGCAATTGCTGAAAGAGTTCCAGCCGGACGTTGTGCACTTCTTTCACCTTAACCGCCTCGGCACCGGACTGATTGAAAAGGCCGTGATGGCAGGTGTGCCTGCTTATTACACGCCGACCGACTTCTGGAGTATTTGTCCCACTGGGCAGTTGTTGCGCTGCGGCGGGCAGACCTGTGACGGGCCGAGTCCGGACGCGGGAAATTGTGCGGTGCATTTCGCGGCCAATCTGCTGCCCGGTCGAATCGCGACTCTGGTCAGCGCAATTCCCGACAGTGTCAGCGATAGTTTGGTGCGTCTGGCTCGTTCTCCTCGGATCCCAACGGTTTCGTTCGTGGGTGAGGTGCGTGCTCTCGATAAGCGTCTTGACCGCAACATTCGTCGGTTGAATCTTCTGCAGGCTGTCATTGCGCCCAATCGGATGATTGAGTCACTGCTTCTGCGTAACGGCGTGCGATCCGAAATAATGGTCAGGTCGTCCTATGGCATCAACCTGGCCCAGCCTGTCGTGGTGCGCGAGCGGACGTTGCATGATAGGCCGCTGGTATTGGGTTTCATCGGTACGCTCGCCTCGCATAAAGGCTGCCATGTGTTGCTGGAGGCGCTGCAGCAGTTCTCTTCCCGCGAGGTGCATCTCAAGATATACGGCAAACAAACCGAATTTCCGGAATATGTAGCCAAACTGCATCGTCTGTCGGATGGGAATGAGTCGGTGACGTTCTGCGGCACATTTTCGAATGATGACATTTTCAACGTGTTGGGTGGTCTGGATGCACTGGTAGTGCCATCTGTCTGGAATGAAAATACCCCGCTTGTTGTCTACTCGGCTCAGGCTGCCGGTTGTCCCGTTGTGGCGTCCGATGTGCCCGGAATCGCCGAGGCGGTTACTCATGATGTCAACGGATTGCTATTTGCGCCAGGCAGCGTTATTGGGCTCCAACACGCTCTCACACGCCTGATCGGCGAAGAGAGGTTGCTGGAGGAGTTGTCTGCGAATTCCATGCCTCCAAAATCTGTTTCTGTCTATGTGGATGAGTTGTTTCAGATTTGGAACTCATCCATGTAGGAACAGTCGGTTCTTTTCGGCTCGTAGAGGTTTTTCTTGGCGCGGGCAATGGCCCGGTCTATCCTTCACGCTTATTTCAGGACTTGGGCTTTTACGTCAGAGATTAATCATCTTCAAGCGTTAAATACCTGATTCAAGTCAATGTATATATATCAGCGGTGTGTTTGCGATGGCGGAAAATCTTGTCGCTCATAAAATGGTCGTCGATCGGGAGCAGCGTAGTGCTCTCAAGTCTCAACGACCTGTGGTTTTGTGGTTTACCGGGCTAAGCGGTGCCGGTAAGTCGACGATTGCCAACGCTCTTGAGCAGGCGTTACTGGAGGAACATCGTCACACCTACCTGCTGGATGGAGACAACATTCGTCTCGGTCTGTGTCGTGATCTGAAATTTAGCGATCAGGACCGTACGGAAAATATCCGGCGAGTTGCAGAAGTTGCCAAGTTGTTCGTCGATGCCGGGCTGATTGTGGTGAGTGCGTTCATCTCGCCGTTTCGGCGTGACCGGGCATTGGCTCGGCAGGTGATCGGTGATGCTTTTTTTATTGAAGTCCATATCGACACATCCTTGGAAGAGTGCGAGCGCCGCGATACAAAGGGGCTCTACGCCAAGGCGCGCTCGGGCGAGCTGAAAAACTTCACCGGTATCGATTCTTCCTATGAGCCGCCGGAAGCGCCGGATGTTCACATCAATACACTCAAGGATGATGTGCCAGAGGCTGTAAGAAAAATCATGCAATTTATGGAAGGGCGGAAGGATCATTGAAGACCCTGGTCATTATCGGTGCGGGATTCAGTGGTGCGGTGACGGCCGTGCAGTTCTTGCAAGTCTGCGAGCCTGGTACACATGTGGTGCTGCTCAACCGGTCCGGTGAAATGGCTCGAGGTTTGGCGTATGGCACTAGTAGTTCAAGGCATTTGCTGAATGTGCCGGCCGGCAACATGTCGGCATTGGTCGATCAGCCAGATCACTTTTTGCACTTTTGCGAAGGTCGCCTGCCGGGTACGACGTCATCTACTTTTGTGCCGCGAAAGCTCTATGGCGACTACCTCTCATGGTTATTGGCCGATGCCGGGCACAATTGTCGAGAGGGGGTGACTTTCGAGCGGATCACTTGCGAGGCCAACAGTCTTGAGTATCAAGATGGAAAGGCCCGGATCAGCTTGGTTGATGGCCGCAATCTGATTGCCGATCATGTGATCCTGGCATTCGGAAATTTTTCACCGTTCAACCCATCCATCACCTCGGTTGCCCGAGACGCCGGTCGTTATCTGGCTGATCCCTGGTCGGGGGCCATCGAAGAACCGATCGATCCGCAAGCTCCGATTCTGCTGTTGGGAGCCGGATTGACTGCGTTGGATGTGGCGTTGACTTTGGATCAGCAGGGGCATCGGGGGGTGGTGTACATGCTCTCCCGGCGAGGTGTCCGGCCATTGCCACACCGTGCCTCTCGCCATGTCGAGTCCATTGCAGGCGAGGTCGTTCAGAGCCTGCAGTCCGCTTCTCCGACTGCTTTGGGTTACCTTCGCCGCATACGCGAGCTGGTTCGCCTGGCGGCCGAGAGAGAAATCGACTGGCGTGATATTGTCGGCGCTTTGCGACCGATTACAGCGCACTTGTGGGGCCGCTTGAATGAAGTGGAGCGGCGGCGTTTTCTGCGTCATCTGCAAGTCTACTGGGATGCTCATCGCCACAGAGTCGCACCTGAGTCTTTCAAAGCATTTTCAGCGCAGATCGAACAGGGCCGACTTCGGCCAATGGCAGGAAGAATCCAGAGTATCGAGCGGTTGGCAAAAGGCTTGCGTGTTCATGTTGAACAGCGAGGAAAGTCCACGGTCGAGACCGTTGACGTTTCGCATGTCATCAATTGCACCGGACCGAACTCAAACCTTGCCCGCGTTGATGATCGTCTGATCGCTCAGTTGCGTCAGGCAGGTCTGATAAAGCTGGACAGCCTGGGATTGGGTATCCGTGTTGATGAATCGCTTTGCGTATTGGATGCGCACGGCAACACGGTGCCTTGGTTGAGTTATGTTGGCCCGATGCTCAAGGCGCAATTCTGGGAGGCCACTGCTGTCCCGGAATTGAGGAAATATGCGAAGGATCTGGCCTTGCGGGTCGCTACAAGCATCAGTCGGTAGTGGGAGCATTCGCCCGGTCTTCAGGTCGGGCGACTTCTTTCGTTTTTGGACAGTGATCAAACAATCAACAACGCCTGAGTGAATAATAAATGGTGCCGGTTAGCAGGTCTGGTCTCGATGACGTTGTCGTGAGTTATTCGTCCCCGTTCACCTGTCGTTTGATTTCAAAGGTTCGGCGTCCTCGGGTTGAGCCTTGTCAATGAGTGTTCAATCCGTGCTTGTGACGGGTGGGTCGGGATTTCTGGGTGGGGCCTTGCTGCGACATCTGGCAACTTCCAAAAGTTATCTGCCGGTTGCCGCCTTGAGACGGGAGTGTCTCGATCTGCCTCGGGAAATTCGTCGTTTCATGCTTGCAGACATGACGGCCAATGCTGATTGGCGAGATGCGTTAACCGGGATTGATGTCGTAGTGCATTGCGGTGCGCGAGTGCACGTCATGGATGAGGCGGCAACGGATCCGCTGGCGGAGTTTCGGCGGGTGAATGTCGATGCCACTCTGAATCTTGCCCGACAGGCAGCAAAGGCCGGTGTGAAACGTTTTATCTTCATCAGCTCAATCAAGGTAAATGGTGAGTTCACCGAGCCGGGTAGCGTATTTACTGCCGATGACACACCGGCTCCCGTCGATCCTTACGGTATCTCCAAGCTCGAAGCAGAAATTGGATTGAAACAACTCTCAACAACCACTGAAATGGAAGTTGTGATCATCCGGCCCGTTCTGGTTTATGGGGCGGGTGTAAAAGCCAATTTCTTGAGTATGATCCGCTGGTTGCAGCGCGGAATTCCTCTGCCATTGGGCGCGGTACACAACCGACGAAGCCTGGTAAGCCTTGATAACCTGATTGATCTGATCGTGACGTGCTTTGTACACCCCGCTGCGGCTGGTCAGGTCTTTTTGGCCAGTGACGGGCATGATGTATCAACCACGGAGTTGTTGCGTAGTATCGCCGCCGCCCTGAAAAAGCGCGCTGTACTGCTCCCATTGCCAGTCAGTCTGGTGAGTGCCATCGCAAGACTGGTGGGGCGAGGTGCGGTTGCCCAGCGAGTTTTCGGTTCGCTCCAGGTCGATATCGGTAAGAACCAGCGTTTGTTGGGTTGGGTTCCGCCATTCAGCTTTGAGCAGGGGCTGGCCGCCACCGTGAAACCATTTCTGGAAAACCGAAAACCATGAATCATTGGTGGCTCATCCCGGCGGTGGCCGGGCTATCTTTCGTCCTGACCGCCTGTCTGCGCCGTTACGCGCTGTCGCGAAGTCTGATGGATATACCCAATCAGCGCAGTTCCCATTCGGTTCCCACTCCGCGAGGAGGAGGGGTCGCCATCGTGCTGGTGTTCATCCTTGCATTGTTGGTGCTGTTCCAGGTCGGGCTTATTGGCCAAGGAGCATTGATTGCATTAATGGGGGCAGGCGGTATCACCGCTGTTATAGGTTTTTTGGACGACCATGGTCATATCGCTGCGCGCTGGCGCCTTCTGGCTCATTTTTTTGCAGCAGCATGGGGTGTTTACTGGATTGGTGGGTTGTCACCCGTGATGATCGGCGGCTTCAGTATTCAACTGGGCTGGTTGGGGCATCTTGTGGCCGTCATCTACCTGGTCTGGATGCTTAATCTGTACAACTTCATGGACGGCATTGACGGTATTGCCGGTGTCGAAGCCGTTACGATCGGCTTGGGTGCGGGGTTGTTGTATTGGGTGATCGGCTTGCCCGAACTGGCGTGGCCACCCATCTTGCTCGCAATTTGCGCAGGTGGTTTTCTGTGCTGGAACTTCCCGCCGGCAAAAATTTTCATGGGGGATGCGGGCAGCGGATTTCTGGGAATCATCCTGGGTGTCCTGTCACTCCAGGCTGCCTGGGTGGAGCCAGGATTGCTGTGGGCCTGGCTGATATTGTTAGGCGTGTTCATTGTCGATGCGACATTTACCCTGTTACGTCGGTTGTTGCGCGGGGATAAGGTCTACGAGGCGCATCGCAGTCACGCCTATCAGTTTGCGTCCCGTCGGGTCGGCAGTCATTTGCCGGTGACTTCCGTGGTCGGACTGATCAATCTCCTGTGGCTGCTGCCGATTGCACTCTGTGTCGTCTGCTTCAAGGTTGATGGCGTACTCGCATTGGTGATGGCATACGTGCCTCTTGTTTGGCTGGCGGTAAAGTATCAAGCAGGCCAGCCGGAAACCAGTTGAGCAACCTTGGTGCGCATGGCATTTGCTGTGCAGGCGTGCGTCCCACCTGCCAGAGCGGGGCAGGTGGGACGAGTTGCACGCAACATCCTCATTGCGATCTGAAGCGCCAATACGCTCTGTCACCGCAGAAAAGCGAGTGCCTATGGCCAAGACTGATCCGTAAATTGTAAAAAGTGTGTATACCTGCGCGTACAACGGCAACCGCAATGCCGCCTCGAGGCCTGAAGTCCTCGAAATTAATACTGAATTCGTCGATGGAACGTTTGGTGTCTACGTCGGGTCGGAATCAACACTGGGGCTGGCTTTGTCCGGTAAGTGATTTGACTCATCAGGTGTATAACAGTATTTCTAATGATGCTTTGTTCTTGGAATAAAGCGATCGGAGAGGAGCAGATTTTGTCTCGCAGTATCTTCCTGTCAAAACTTCTAGGGTTTGTGAATGCTGCACGGTTAAGGCTGGCGAATCCCAATCTTCCTCCGAAGCTGCAAAAGAATAATTCGCCGTTGGCTGCGGGGGTGATGTCACCGGCTGGCATCGGAGAAACTCACGATGCGAGCCTGCTTCCTGAGAATTTTGATCCGGCATTCTATTTACGAATGAACCCTGACCTGGGCGCCGCTGACCCTGTCCATCATTACTTGAACCACGGTCGGCATGATGCCTGGCGGGTCGTGACGTTGCCGCTAGTGCATCGTTCCGAGACGCATGCCTTTAATCCTGAGCTGGACACCATCCTGGTTGTCAGTCATGAGGCATCGCGTTCGGGAGCCCCCATTCTGGCGCTCAATCTCGTCGAGCGCTTGTCGGTTCGATATAACGTGGTTGTATTACTGCTTGGAAATGGCCCGCTCCTGGGGGCGTTTAAGGATGCCGCTGTTGCAACCGTGAGCAGTCCCGCACTCAGACATAATGCTGAGTATGTGCAACTTGCAATACAACAGTTGAGTGTCGAGTTCAGTTTCCAGTTTGCACTGGTCAATAGTATGGAGTGCAACCTCGTTCTCGAACCGCTTGCCAGGAACTTTATTCCATCTGTTTATCTGATTCATGAGTTTGCCTCTGCCTACCCCAATTCACAGGCGTTGTTGTCGGATACATTATTGTGGAGTAGTGAAGTTGTGTTTTCTGCGGGGTTGACGCAGGAGAACGCACAGGATTCATTTCCGGCATTTAAGCACTTCCCCACGCACATCCTTCCACAAGGGCGGTGCGTTCTTACCGAGCAAAAAGGCAGTGAAGATCAAGCACGGATGGAGGCGGATAAGCTTCGGGAACAAATTCGACCGAAAAGTGACACTGACAGAAAGTTTGTTGTATTTGGCGCCGGGTATGTCAATTTTCGTAAGGGCGTAGATCTTTTTATCCAATGTGCGATCAAGGCCATGAATAGCCCCGGGGGAGAGCGGTTTCGTTTCGTCTGGATTGGTCAGGGCTACATGCAGGGTGCCGAAGATGGGTATTCGGTCTATCTCGCAGATCAGATCAAACGATCGGGTTTGCGAGACCGGTTTGTGATACTGGGGGAGACCTCCGCAATCAGCACCGCATATGAAGAAGCGGATGTGCTGTTCATTTCCTCAAGGCTGGATCCATTGCCTAACGTCGCCATTGATGCCATTGCGGAGCGGCTGCCGGTAGTCTGTTTCGACAAGGCGAGCGGGATTTCAGATTTTCTTTCGTCCTGCGGATTGCGGGATGTGTGTGTTGCCAATTATCTGGATGTCACCAGTGCCGCCGAGAAGATATTCGCGCTGGCTGATTCGAGTTCGTTGTATGAGCAAGCAGTCAATCTGAGTTATAACGCGGCGGCGACCTATTTCGACATGGATTCCTATGTCAGAAAAATCGAAGCGTTGGGTGTAAGTGCATCCAGACGAACCCGACAGGAAAAGCAGGATGTCGATACCATCGTTGAGTCGGGCCTGTTGGTCGGAGGCAATGGAGCAACCGTCGTTCAAGATGTCTTGAGCAATATACGGGGAAGGGCGCGGGGTATGAGTGTTCCGCCACTCGTTGCGGGTTTTCAGCCTGACGCCTATGTGTCCGAACGCGGTCTGGCGGTCGCCGGATCCGATCCCTTTGCCGACTACCTTCGTGCGGGAAGCCCTCGAGGCGTTTGGGACAGGTGTGGGTAGCCGCTGACTTACTTTTTACTCGACATTGCTCGCCACAGTCTACTGAGAAGATTACAACGGTCAGGTCTATCGGCGGCATTGGCGTCCAGGCTGTCAATGCCTTCGTGCTCCATGCGCCGGCAGTGTTCAAGCACGGGCGCCAAGCAGGGCGCGATCATGAGAGCGTGGGCCGATGGGTCATAGTGATGGTCACTGGGATCAGGGTTGCGCAAGGATTCCTTGAGGCGTCCGGATGCATCTATCGAGTGACTGTCGAGATTCAAGTAACTGAAGCGTTCACGGCGGCAGAACTCTTCCATGCGGTTGTTGAACTCAATGGTCAATCGAGTTCTGTCAGCCAGTGACGCTTTTACTTCTTTTCGCAGGTTTGCAACTTCACCCCATTCCATTTCATCCTGAATCGTCGGCAAGGGCGTACTGAGGGCGATTACTTGATGCGTCCGAGCAATGTCTTTCAGAAGCTTTTGATAGTTATCAAGGGCCAACTGCAGCATTTGCTCAACTGAGCTATCGTGTTTCTGTGCTCTATACCAAATCACAAATCCGGTATCGACCTCGCCGAGCATGACGATGACTGTCTTGGCGTGCGTCGCATCCAGTGCGGCCGTGAATTGTGGCATCGCCTGAGTGACGGCATTTGGATTTTTCAATCCCGATACAGTTGCTCCTCCGACGGAAATGACCTCGAACGAATACTCGGACAGCAGCGTTCTCATTTCATCCGAACTGAAAACTGACGCGTGAGAGTCGCCGAGTACTAGTACAGGGGTCATTGTCTGAGAGCTTCCTGATTCAGTGATTTGAGGTGGTGCATTGACCAGAGCGAAATTCTATAGGGTCAGGGCATGTGCGCCTAGTTGAGTCACAAATCTGCTCAGCGAACACCTTGAGCAGGCTGTCGATGTCTGGAGGTGACTGTCTGAAGTCATTGATCCGGGACTCTTGTCGAATCATGCCGACAGTACAATTCACGGGCTCGCTTTTGGGGGATCAAATCCGCTTTTTGTCGACTGTAAAGTGCTTGAACCGTTCGAAATGCTGATGTGGAAATGCCGTACCAATTCACGGGCTGTAGCCGGTCAATATTCAGATAGTGCCTCCTGCATTGAGGTTACAATGCGGGTCGTCGACTGTCGAAGGAGGGAGCCAAGTGCTCGAACGAGTGAATGGATAAAGTGCGTACTGTTCTGTTGGGTTTGCCTCGCAAACAGAAACGTTTGCTTCAGGTGGCTACCGACATTGTTCTGGTATGGGTCGCCCTGTGGTTGTCGTTCATCGTGCGTCTGGGTATCGATGATATGTATAACCCGTTCAAGGCACACATCTGGCTCTTCGCCTGCGCTCCCGTTATCGCCATTCCGCTGTTCATACGCTTCGGCATGTATCGAGCGGTCATGCGTTACTTCGGCAATGACGCGCTGATTGCCATCGTCAAGGCAGTCAGTCTGTCCTCGCTGATTCTGGCGGTGGTCGTTTACTGGTACAGCAATCACGAATCCGTGGTTCCGCGCTCGATCATCTTCAACTACTGGTGGTTAAGCATGATGATCATTGGCGGCTTGCGACTTTGCATGCGTCAGTTTTTCATGGGGGACTGGTTCACCGCCGCTCAACATGTGCCGTTCACCAGTCGTGATGATGGATTGATCAAGGTAGCGGTTTACGGGGCGGGTGTTGCTGGCAATCAACTTGTCGCTGCCCTTCGAATGGGTCGGGTCATGCGTCCGGTGGCCTTCATTGATGATGATCCCGACATCTCGGATCGCTCGATTTCAGGGCTCCAGGTTTACAAGCCCAGAAACATTCAACAGATGATCGACGTGACCGGCGCTCAGGAAATGCTCCTGGCATTGCCGTCTTCGACCCGAGCCCGGCGTCGGGAGATTCTCAATCTGCTTGAAGGTTTTCCTCTTCACGTGCGCAGTGTCCCGAACTTCACGGATCTGGCTAGCGGCCGGGTCAAGGTAGAAGACATTCAGGAAGTCGATATTGCCGACTTGCTGGGCAGGGACTCGGTACCGGCTCAGCCGGATCTGCTGGCGCGTTGCATCAATGGCAAGGTTGTGATGGTCACGGGAGCTGGTGGCTCTATCGGTGCCGAACTGTGCCGGCAGATTTTCACCCTGGGTCCGACGACCCTGGTGCTCTACGAACACAGCGAGTTCAACCTGTACAGCATTCTCTCGGAACTCGAACATCGTGGTTGCAGGGAGTCGACACCCGTTCGCCTGTTGCCGATCCTCGGCTCCATCCGTAATGAGGACAAGCTGCTCGATGTGATGAAAACCTGGAAGGTGGACACCGTCTATCACGCGGCAGCCTACAAGCATGTGCCAATGGTTGAGCACAATATCGCGGAGGGTGTGCTCAACAATGTGATCGGCACACTCAACACGGCACAGGCTGCACTTCAGTCCGGCGTCTCGAATTTTGTGCTTATTTCCACTGACAAGGCGGTGCGCCCCACCAACATCATGGGCAGTACAAAGCGTCTTGCGGAGCTGACGCTGCAGGCTTTGAGCCGCGAGACCGCGCCGGTATTGTTCGGAGACAACGCCAACGTATCCCGGGTCAATAAAACCCGCTTTACCATGGTGCGCTTCGGCAATGTGCTGGGCTCCTCCGGCTCAGTGATTCCACTGTTTCACAGCCAGATCAAATCGGGCGGTCCGCTGACTGTCACTCATCCGAAAATAACCCGCTATTTCATGACCATCCCTGAGGCCGCACAACTCGTCATTCAGGCGGGGTCGATGGGACAAGGTGGCGATGTATTCGTACTCGATATGGGGGAGCCGGTCAGAATCGTCGAACTCGCCGAGAAAATGATTCATCTCTCCGGTCTGAGCATTCGCTCCGAGCGCAATCCGCAGGGTGACATTTCGATTGAATTCACTGGACTGCGCCCTGGTGAAAAACTCTATGAAGAGCTTTTGATAGGCGACAACGTAGCTGCCACGCCGCATCCGATGATCATGACCGCCAATGAAGATCATTTGCCGTGGGACCTATTGAAGTCACGATTGACTGAATTGCTTGCAGCCCTTGATCGCGATGATTATTCCCGGGTTCGTCAATTACTGCGCGAAACCGTGAGCGGCTACGCACCTGACGGCGAGATCGTCGACTGGATTTATCAGCAGCGCAGGCTTGAACCCTGATTGTTTCATATCCTGTAATAGACACACTTTTGACTCTCGCCAGACATGACCTAAGTTTGGGAGGCAGCTTGGGAAAAGCTGCTCTCTCAATCGATGTCATGGAGCGTCATTTATGCGTAACGGTTTTTTCTACTCTCTGTTTTTTGCACTGCTTGCCAGCGCCTCAATAGCCACTGTTGCTGCCCCTCTTGCCGTCTCTCAAACGGAGAAGACGACAGTGGTCGCGGAAGTGACCGACAGGTTGGCGTCGACTGAAAAGGTCGATCTCAACGGCGCCGATGCCGCTACCTTGCAAAAGCAGTTATCCGGTGTAGGGGAAGCGAAAGCCAAGGCGATTGTTGCCTACCGTGATGCTAATGGGCCATTTGCCTCGGTAGAAGAATTGCTGGAAGTGAAGGGCATCGGCAAAGCGATCCTGGATCGCAATCGCGACAAGCTGGAAGTGAACTAAGCTGATTGTTAGACGCCAAGGGGCCGGTCATTGACCGGCCCTTTTCATTCTCGCCCGAAAGATGAAGTGCGGTGGATGGTCGTAGCCCTCCTGTCGGGCAGTGGAAAATTATGGCTATCATATAAGCTTGAGATTATGCCTATAATATATTCGTCGACACTGAGGCACAGGCTCGCCTTCAGATGCGACCCTTCCCATTTGCTTCAGGAGTATTGCCATGAATTCCTCGAAATCCCAGGGCACCGCGCTTGTCACCGGTGCGTCCTCCGGCATCGGTGCCGTGTATGCGGAGCGATTGGCTGCGCGTGGTTTTGATCTGTTGCTGGTCGCCCGAGATCAGGAGCGCCTGGAATCGGCGGCCAGCAAGTTGCGGGACGCTCATGGTGTCCGGGTCGACGTGCTGAAGGCCGATCTCACGCAAAAGGCTGAAGTGCGCAAACTCGAGCAACGCCTGCGCAGCGACTCCAGCATCAATCTGTTGGTCAACAATGCCGGGGTTGCAGTGAACGGATTGCTGGCCAATGCCGACCCGGACCAACTGGAAAAACTGATTCAACTGAACGTCACGACCCTTACCTGGCTGGCCTCGGCAGCCGCAGCCGCGTTCACCAAGGCCGGGCGCGGCACGATCATCAATATCGCGTCGGTCGTCGCCTTGTTCCCGGAACGTTTCAATGCGACCTACAGTGCCAGCAAGGCTTATGTTTTGAGTCTCACTCAGTCGCTCAATACGGAACTGGAAGGCACCGGGGTCAAGGTGCAAGCGGTGTTGCCTGGAGTGACCCGTACCGAGATCTGGGAGCGTTCAGGCTTTGACGCCAGCGGTATTCCGGCGGAAATGGTCATGGAGGCGGGTGAGATGGTCGATGCAGCGCTGTCCGGTCTGGATCAGGGCGAGCTCGTCACGATTCCTTCGCTGCCCGACGCCGGGGAATGGCAAGCCTTCGTGGCTGCGCGTCACGTGATGGCTCCCAACCTGTCCCACAGTTCGGCGGCCAGCCGATACAAATAAAAAACTTCTGAGTCGTGAGAGGTCAACCCGATATGGATCAGCGTCGAATAGTTGTCACGGGTATGGGCCTGGTGTCGCCCTTGGGCAGCGTTGTCGAAGTCGTCTGGCAGCGTTTGTTGGCCGGGCGTTCGGGATTGCGAAACCTGCCGGAAGCGGTCATTGCCGATCTGCCGACGCGGGTCGGCGGTGTAGTGCCGACGATGGAAGAGGATGCCGAAGCCGGTTTCGATCCGGATCGGGCGACGCCGCCGAAGGAGCAGAAGAAAATGGATCGTTTCATTCTGTTCGCCATGGAGGCTGCCCGTCAGGCGCTTGAGCAGGCCGGTTGGCATCCGTCCGACTCTCACGCTCAGGAGCGCACTGCGACCATTATCGGTTCGGGTGTCGGCGGGTTCGGTGCAATCGCCGAAGCCGTGCGCACCACCGACAACCGTGGTCCGCGTCGCTTGTCGCCCTTCACCATCCCATCGTTTCTGGTCAATCTCGCGGCGGGTAATGTCTCGATCCAGCACGGGCTCAAGGGACCGCTTGGTGCGCCAGTCACCGCGTGTGCGGCCGGCGTGCAGGCGATCGGTGACGCCGCTCGGCTGATTCGCGCCGGCGAGGCCGACATCGCGTTGTGCGGCGGTGCGGAAGCCTGCATCGACCGCGTCAGCCTTGCCGGTTTTGCGGCAGCGCGTGCTTTATCCAGCGGCTACAACGACACGCCCGAACGCGCTTCGCGGCCGTTTGACAGTGGCAGGGACGGGTTTGTGATGGGCGAGGGCGCCGGGCTGCTGGTGATCGAATCTTTGGAGCATGCGCTGGCGCGCGGTGCACAACCGTTGGTCGAACTGGTCGGCTACGGCACCAGCGCCGACGCTTATCACCTGACTGCCGGGCCGGAAGACGGCAGCGGTGCCCGGCGAGCCATGACGCTGGCGCTGGCTCAGGCGGGTATCACGCCGGATCAGGTGCAGCACCTCAATGCGCACGCAACCTCGACGCCGGTAGGTGATCTTGGCGAACTGGCGGCCATCAAGTCGGTGTTCGGGACGCATAACAAGATCGCCGTGACTTCGACCAAATCCGCCACCGGGCATTTGTTGGGCGCTGCCGGCGGTCTTGAAGCGATCTTCACGCTGTTGGCGATCCGCGATCAGGTCGTTCCGCCCACTCTCAATCTGGACAATCCCGATCCGGCCAGCGAAGGCGTGGACATTGTCCACGGTCCGGCGCGGTCGATGCCGATCGAGTACGCGCTGTCCAACGGATTCGGATTCGGTGGGGTCAATGCCAGTGTGCTGTTCAAGCGTTGGCAGGATTAGTCTTCGGAACGCTTGAGGTGTTCGCGGGTGACGTCGAGGATCTGCTGCGCCAACCCGGCATCCGCGACGCTGCGTGAGAGCAGGAGCGCGCCGGCCAGTGTCGCCATGATGACGATACTGCGCTCGGCCGCGTTTTCGCCTTCGAGGGTGTTCTGGATCTGATCCAGGCGAGCCTTGAGCACGAGATCGCTGGTCGGACTCGGCTGGCCGCGCAATCCCAGTTCCGAAGAGATGGTCAACAGCGGGCAGCCTTCATGTGGAGAGGTCTGATGCCATTCGGAGAGGTACGTATCGACGAAGGCTTCCAGCGGTTTTTCCTGGGCGAACAGTTCTTCGCACAGGCCTGCCACCTGATCGCCGGCAGCTTGCAGGGCTTTTTCGACCAGGTCGTCCTTGGATTTGAAATGCGAATAAAAGCCGCCGTGGGTCAGTCCCAGTGCCTTCATCAAGGGCTGCAGGCCGGTCGCACCAATGCCGTCCTTGCGAAACCGCTCGGACGCCTCCTTGATGATGCGCTGATGGGTCTGGGCTTTATGATCTTGCGAGTAACGCATTTAAACTCTCCGCAACGTGACCACCATCTTAACCAATGAAAATTGAATGGTGACTGTACTTCTACTTCTAAAAAACCTGCGAGTGAATCCAAGATGATCCTGTCAGCGGATGTCGGTTGGCACGGATAGTGGTTGCAGCTCACAAAGTTGCCATCACCCAAGGAGCAGGAGAACCATGTACAAAGACTATCCGGCCGCCTATCAAGTCAGTAAAGGCTCGGCCTTGCAGATCAATGCACCGTTCTACGAGCGGATTCGCGACGAAAAGGGCGCGCGAACCCTGATCGAGCAATTCGAAGTGCCGATCCGCACCGGTCGCGCCTGGCATGTTCCGGCGGGACATGTGTTTCGTGTCACCACACCGGTGGGGCCGCAGGTGGGCGATTTCAATGTGTGGAATGCCCACGATCCACGCGAGCGGATGTGGGCGGCCCGGACCCGGCAACTTCAGGGCGCCCATGTCAGCACACATGATCGCCTCTGGTCGAACTTGCCTTTTCTGCGGCCGCTGATCACCATCACTGATGACAGCCTGGCCGGTTACGGCATCGACGAGCACGGCGGTCGCCTGCATGATTTGCTCGGTACGCGCTGTGATCCCTATGTGAACAAGATGCTCACCGGCGAAGACTTTCATCATCATTGCCATTCCAACCTGACCCGCGCTGTGCTGCCCCATGGTCTGACCGAATTCGACGTGCACGACGTGCTGAATATCTTTCAGTGCACGGGCCTGAATCACGATGACTTGTATTTCATGAAGGCCTGCCCGGCGCAGAAGGGCGATTATCTGGAATTCTTTGCGGAAATCGACTTGCTGTGTGCGTTGTCGACGTGCCCCGGCGGTGATCTGTCGTTGGCGATGTGGGGGCCGGATGCGCAGGATCCGCTGAGTGTGTGCCGTCCGCTGGGGGTGGAAATCTATCGGCTGGACGAATCGTTACTCGAAGGCTGGAGTTCGCCGGAACGCGCCGCGTACAAAGGCCTGCATGGTTTGCATATCGCCAAGGCCGAGTGGGAAAAATAACCGCCGTCAAAAACAAACCCCGCCGATTCAGGCGGGGTTTTTCGTTCAACGATCCTGAGCGTCCTTGATGTCCGCTTCGGCATTGCGCTCGGCAACGCGTTGACGTTGTTCTTCGGTCAGTTCGACCTTGTTGGCGGTGTCACGCAGCATCATCAGACCCCCCACGATCGAGCCGATTGCAACGACCAGAATCAACCAGGCATACCAGGGCATAGCGGCTCTCCTTAATGGCAGGTCGCCGGGCGAGGATTTCGCCGGCGATGCTGCTTACCACGTTTGAGCGATGGGAAATCGCAGTGGTTCCATTCTAGGCCGCTTATGCCCGGTGCGGTTAAAGCCCGGTCAGCATGGCGTCCGCCGGAGCATTCGCGCGCAATTGCCCGGTGAGCAAAAAGTAGCCGAAGCCGACAGCCATGAAACCCAGGAAAATCAGGCCGATCAACGCATTGAACCAGGCCATCGCCACCAGGCAGACGATCGCCAGCACCAGCGCAATGAACGGGATCAATGGGTAGCACGGCGCGCGGAAAGTCCGCTCCAGATTCGGCTCGCTTTTGCGCAGTTTGAACAGACTGAGCATGCTCATGATGTACATCACGATGGCGCCGAACACGGCCATGGTGATCATTGCGGCCGTGAGCGTCATGCCGCCGAGATTGATCAGTCCGTCGCTGTAAATGGCAGCAATGCCGATGATTCCGCCGGCGATGATCGCCCGGTGCGGGGTCTGGAAGCGCGACAGCTTCGCCAGCGAGGCGGGCAGGTAACCGGCGCGGGCGAGGGCGAAGAATTGGCGCGAGTAGCCGAGAATGATCCCGTGAAAACTCGCCACCAGACCGAAAAGACCGATCCACACCAGCATGTGCAACCAGCCGGAATTGTCGCCGACCACCGCTTTCATCGCTTGCGGCAACGGATCGTTGATGTTCGACAGGGTACGCCAGTCGCCAACGCCTCCCGCAAAGAACATCACACCCATCGCCAGCAGCACCAGGGTCAGAATGCCGCTGATGTAAGCCTTGGGAATCGTGCGTTTCGGATCCTTGGCCTCTTCGGCCGCCATGGCCGCGCCTTCGATGGCGAGGAAGAACCAGATCGCAAACGGAATCGCCGCGAACATCCCGGCAATCGCCGGTGCGCCAAATACGTCCGCGCCGGCCCAGCCATTGAGCGCGAAGTTGCTGAAACTGAAGGCCGGGGCGACCACCCCCATGAACACCAACAGCTCGGCGACGGCCAGCACGCAGACGATCAATTCGAAGGTCGCCGCCAGTTTCACGCCGAGGATGTTCAGCCCCATGAAGACGATGTACGCACCGACTGCTGCGTGTTTCGGATCGAGGGCAGGAAACTGCACGTTCAGATAGGCGCCAATCGCCAGCGCAATCGCCGGCGGGGCAAAGACAAACTCGATCAGTGTTGCCAGTCCTGCGATCAATCCGCCTTTTTCACCGAACGCCCGACGACTGTAGGCAAACGGCCCGCCCGCGTGCGGGATCGCCGTGGTCAGTTCGGTAAAGCTGAAAATGAAGCAGGTGTACATGGTCGCGACCATGAATGAGGTCACCAGAAAGCCCAGGGTTCCCGCGACGCCCCAGCCGTAACTCCAGCCGAAATACTCCCCGGAAATCACCAGCCCCACCGCGATGCCCCACAGGTGCAACGTGCCCAGCGTGGGTTTGAGTTGTGTGTTCATGCGTTTGCTCCCTGAACGGTTTGGAAAGCCCGGGGAGGTCGTGTGCAGTGGGCGTGCCATTTTGTATTGGCGAGTCGTAATAGGCTGAAATGCGTCGTATCGGGGATGTTCGCGACGCAATGCCCACAAAGTTGTGCGCCAGTCGGGTGCGATGTTGTCTGTGCTGCCGTCTTCGCGGGCAAGCCCGCTTCCACATTTTGAAATGCGCTCGTCCAAACAACGCATCCCCCTGCGGGAGCGGGCTTGGTCCGGGCGGCGATCCGACGAAGAGGCCCGCCCAGGCAACGCGAAACTCTGCTGTAACGCCCGCGTAAACCCACTCTTTACGCTTTCTTTATGCCCCGCCCGCACCCTCGGCCTCGTTCCTTTACAGCCACTTTTCCGACAATGCCTCCACACGCGGCAATACGCCGTAACACGGAGATCTTCCATGAGCGTTCTGGACGGGGTGTCCCTGCTGCTGGCAGTGGGGCTGTTCATTTATCTGTTGGTTGCGCTGTTGCGCGCGGACCGGAACTAGGAGCGGCTATGCACAGTTATGACTATTGGCAGATCCTCGCGTTTTTCGCGTTGGTGTTGCTGCCCGCGCCGTTCCTCGGGCGCTTCTACTACAAGGTGATGGAAGGTCAGCGCACCTGGCTGACGCCTATTCTCGGCCCGGTCGAGCGCGGCTGTTACCGTCTCGCGGGGGTCAATCCGCAGGACGAACAGAGCTGGCAGAAGTACACGCTGGCGCTGTTGGCGTTCAACCTCGCAGGTTTCCTGTTGCTGTTCGCGATCCTGTTGTTCCAGGACCACCTGCCGTTGAACCCGCAAAACCTGCCGGGCCAGGAATGGACGCAAGCGTTCAACACTGCGGTCAGTTTCATGACCAACACCAACTGGCAGTCCTACAGCGGTGAAGCGACCCTCAGTTACCTGAGCCAGATGGTCGGCCTGACCGTGCAGAACTTCGTCAGCGCCGCCACCGGCCTCGCCGTGCTGGTCGCGTTGTGCCGTGGTATCGGTCGCAAATCCACCAAGACCTTGGGCAACTTCTGGGCCGACATGACCCGTGCCACCCTCTACGGTCTGCTGCCGCTGTGCCTGCTGCTGGCGCTGTACCTGGTGTGGCAGGGCGTGCCGCAGACCTTCGCGCAATACGTGAATGCGGTGACCCTGCAAGGCGTCGACCAGGTGATTCCGCTCGGTCCTGCGGCCAGCCAGATTGCGATCAAGCAACTGGGCACCAACGGCGGCGGCTTCTTCGGGGTCAACTCGGCGCATCCGTTCGAGAACCCGACCGCGTGGAGCAATCTGTTCGAAGTGTCGTCGATCATCCTGATCCCGGTGGCGCTGGTGTTCACCTTCGGCCACTACGTGAAGGACCTGCGTCAGAGCCGCGCCATCATCGGCTGCATGCTCGCGCTGTTTCTGATCGGCGGCGCTACGTCGATGTGGGCGGAGTATCAGCCGAACCCTGCGCTGAACAACGTGGCCGTCGAACAGACCGCGCCGCTGGAAGGCAAGGAGTCGCGCTTCGGCACTACCGCCACGGTGCTGTGGTCGGTGACTACCACCGCGGCGTCGAACGGTTCGGTCAACGGCATGCATGACAGCCTCAACCCGCTCAGCGGCATGGTGGCGCTGGTCAACATGATGGTCGGCGAAGTGATCTTCGGCGGCGTCGGTGCCGGGCTCTACGGCATGTTGCTGAACGTGCTGATTGCGGTGTTCCTTGCCGGCCTGATGATCGGCCGTACCCCGGAATACCTCGGCAAGAAACTCCAGGCCCGCGAAGTGCAACTGCTGGTCGTGACCCTGCTGGTGATGCCGGTCGGCGTGCTGGTGCTGGGCGCGATTGCCGCGGCCCTGCCAGGCCCGGCGGCGACCATCAGCAACCCCGGTCCCCATGGTTTCAGCCAGTTGCTGTACGCCTACACCTCGGCCAGTGCCAACAACGGTTCGGCGTTTGGTGGCCTGAGTGCCAACACCCCGTTCCACAACCTGATGCTCGGCCTGGGCATGTTGATCGGTCGCTTCGGTTACATCCTCCCGGTACTGGCCCTGGCCGGCAGCCTGGCGATGAAGAAAACCGCACCGATCGGCCAGAACAGCTTCCCGACCCACGGCCCGCTGTTCGTGACCCTGTTGACCGTGACCATTTTGCTGGTAGGCGGCCTGACCTTCTTGCCAACCCTGGCGCTCGGCCCGATCGCCGAACATTTGAGCATGGGTTTCTAAGGAGCTGATGATGAATATGCCCGCAATCAAACCCGTCGTCGCCAAGGCGCCGGAACACGCGAAAACCACGATCAGCGCTCTGTGGCGCCCGGCGCTGGTGCAAGCGTTCGTCAAGCTTGACCCTCGTCAGCTGGTGCGCTCACCGGTAATGCTGGTGGTCGAACTGACCGCGATATTCACCACCGTGCTGTGCTTCATTCCGGACAACATCGTGCCGACCTTCGTCGCGGCGCAAATCGCGCTGTGGCTGTGGTTCACCGTGCTGTTCGCCAACTTCGCCGAGGCGCTGGCCGAAGGTCGCGGCAAGGCCCGCGCCGACAGCCTCAAGGCCGGCAGCGAAGGCCTCAGCGCCCGACGCAAACTGGCCAACGGCAGCTTTCAGGTGGTGCCCGCCGCCAGCCTGCGCAAGGGGGACGTGGTGCGGGTCGAAGCCGGGGAAATGATCCCTGGCGACGGCGAAGTCATCGAAGGCATCGCGGCCGTTAACGAAGCGGCAATTACCGGTGAGTCCGCTCCGGTAATCCGTGAATCCGGCGGCGACCGTTCCGCCGTTACCGGTAATACGCGACTGGTGTCCGACTGGCTGCTGGTGAAAATCACCGCCAACCCCGGTGAATCGACTCTTGACCGCATGATCGCGCTGGTCGAAGGCGCCAAACGCCAGAAGACCCCGAACGAAGTGGCGCTGGATATTCTGCTGATCGGTCTGACCCTGATCTTCCTGCTGGTGGTCGTGACGCTGCAGCCGTTCGCCCACTTCGCTAACGGCAGCCTGCCGCTGGTGTTCCTGGTGGCGTTATTGGTCACGCTGATTCCGACCACCATCGGCGGTCTGCTGTCGGCCATCGGTATCGCCGGGATGGATCGTCTGGTGCGCCTGAACGTGATTGCCAAGTCCGGTCGTGCGGTGGAAGCGGCGGGTGACGTGCATGTGTTGCTGCTGGACAAGACCGGCACCATCACTTTCGGCAACCGTCGTTGCAGCGCCGTGTATGCGGCGCCGGGTGTGAATGCCCGTGAGCTGGCAGAAGGCGCGCTGTTCGCTTCGCTGGCCGATGAAACTGCCGAAGGCAAGTCCATCGTCGAGTACCTGCGCGGTTCCAATCCGCAGCCGGAACCTTCGCCGGAAACCCTGACCGCCGTACCGTTCAGCGCCGAAACCCGCTTGTCCGGTGTCGACTATCAGGGCCGTGTGTTCCGCAAGGGCGCGGTGGATTCGTTGCTGGCCTTCCTCGGTCAACAACGCAAGGATCTGGCCCCGGCGCTCTCCCGGGAAATCGACAAGATCGCCCAGAGCGGTGGTACGCCATTGCTGGTCTGCGCCGACGGCAAACTGCTCGGTGTGATCCACCTGAAGGACGTGGTCAAGCCGGGCATCCGCGAGCGTTTCGCCGAGCTGCGCAAACTGGGGATTCGCACCGTGATGGTCACCGGCGACAACCCGCTGACCGCTGCCGCGATTGCCGCTGAAGCAGGCGTCGACGATGTGCTGGCCGAAGCCACACCGGAGAAAAAACTGGCGCGCATCCGTCACGAGCAGAACGACGGTCGCCTGGTCGCCATGTGCGGTGACGGTGCCAACGATGCTCCGGCGCTGGCTCAGGCTGACGTCGGCATGGCAATGAACGACGGCACTCAGGCAGCGCGTGAAGCGGCCAACATGGTCGACCTCGACAGCGACCCGACCAAGCTGCTGGATGTGGTGCAGATCGGCAAGGAATTGCTGGTGACTCGTGGCGCGCTGACGACCTTTTCCATCGCCAACGACGTGGCCAAGTACTTCGCGATCCTGCCGGCACTGTTCGCCGCGATCTACCCGCAGCTGGGCGTGCTGAACATCATGCACTTGAGCAGTCCGCAGAGCGCGATCCTGTCGGCCATCGTGTTCAACGCTTTGATCATCGTTGTGCTGATCCCGCTGGCCCTGCGCGGCGTGCGGGTGCAGGCCGCGAGTGCGGCGGCGTTGCTGCGTCGCAATCTGCTGATCTATGGCCTGGGCGGGATTCTGGTGCCGTTTGTGGGGATCAAGGCAATCGACATGTTGCTGACGGCGTTGCATCTGGTGTGAGGCTGATATCGCAGCCCCTCACCCTAACCCTCCCGAAACGTCGGACCGCCCGGAGGGAGAGGGGACTGACCGAGGTGTTTTCTGGAGATACATCGACCTGAGATATCGAGTCGGACTCCGGTTTTGAAAAGCATAGAGATCGGCTCCCTCTCCCTCCGGGAGAGGGCTGGGGTGAGGGGAAAGATGTCCCTGACACCCCAAGTCTGTAAGCCCAATGAATTCGAGGATTTTGAAATGTCCACAATGTTACGTCCGGCCCTGAGCCTGCTGGTGTTGATGACCCTGGTCACCGGCGTTGCCTATCCACTGGTCGTCACCGGCGTCGCACAGGTCGCCTTCCCCGAGCAGGCCAACGGCAGCCTGGTGCGCGATGCCGAAGGCAAGGTGCGCGGCTCGTCGCTGATCGCGCAGGATTTTGTCGGCGATGCGTGGTTTCATCCACGTCCTTCAGCCGGTGCCTTTGCCACCGTTTCGAGCAGCGCGAGCAACCTGGCGCCGAGCAATCCGGCGCTGGCCACTCGAGTGATCGATGACGCCAACAAGCTGCTGGTGCCCGGGCAAGGGCCCGTGCCGCTGGCGCTGCTGACTACGTCCGGCAGCGGTCTCGATCCGCACTTGCCACCGGCCGCGATTGCCTATCAACTGGCGCGTGTCGCGGCAGCGCGTAATGTGCCGGTGGCGACCTTGCAGCAGTTGCTCGACGCGCATATCGAACAGCCACTGGTGGGCCCGCCGGTGGTAAATGTGCTGGCGTTGAACATGGCGCTGGAAAAGCTGTAATGAATCCTTCAGGAAGAGATCTTCAAGCATGAGTGACTCCGGCCGCGCCGACGCGCTGTTAGCAGAACTGCCCCGCGACGGACGCGGCCGGCTCAAGGTTTTTCTTGGCGCGGCGCCGGGCGTGGGCAAGACCTACGCGATGTTGCAGGCAGCTCACAGCCAACTGCGTCAGGGCGTGAAAGTCATTGCAGGCGTGGTCGAAACCCATGGCCGCGCCGAAACCGAAGCGCTGCTCGGCGGCTTGCCGCAACTGCCGCTGGTGCGATCGGAATACCGTGGCGTGACGCTCGAAGAAATGGACCTCGACGGCCTTCTCGCCGCCAAACCGAAGCTTGTGCTGGTCGACGAACTCGCCCACAGCAACGCCCCCGGAAGTCGCCATGCCAAACGCTGGCAGGATATTCAGGAACTGCTCGCCGCGGGCATCGACGTCTACACCACGGTCAACGTCCAGCACCTGGAAAGTCTCAACGATCAGGTGCGCGGCATCACCGGTGTGCAGGTGCGCGAAACCCTGCCGGACTGGGTGCTGCAGGAAGCCTACGAACTGCTGCTGATCGACCTGCCGCCCCGGGAATTGCTCGAGCGCTTGCGCGAAGGCAAGGTCTACGTGCCGGAGCAGGCCCGGGCCGCGATCGATGCGTTTTTCACCCAGACCAATCTCACCGCGTTGCGGGAACTGGCGATGCAGACTGCGGCGGCGCAGGTCGACAACGATCTGGCGCAGGGCTACCGCAAGCTCGGTCAAGCTGCGCCGGCAGTACGCGGACGCTTGCTGGTCGGCGTCGATGGCAATGCCGATGCCGAACGTCTGGTGCGTCACGCCAGCCGTGTCGCCCAGCGTCGGCATTTGCCGTGGAGCCTGGTGCACGTCGACAACGGCAGTGTGCGCGATGAGCAATCGCGGCTGCGCCTGCAAAGCGCCCAGCAACTGGCCGAACGGCTTGGCGGGGAAGTGGTGCTGTTGCGGGCCGGCGAGGTGGCCAAGACCCTGATCCAGCATGCCACCGAGCGCCGGGCCAGTCTGGTGCTGGTCGGCCAGTCGCGCCCGAGTCTGCGACGGCGCCTGTTCGGTGGTGGTCTGGCAGCGCGTTTGCTGCGTCAGTCCCACGGACTGGAAATCAACGTGCTGGACAGCGATCACGAACAGCATCCACCGCGCCTGCGGACGGCGCCAACGCTGGTGTGGTTCGACTATGCACTGGCGCTGGTGGCCACGGTGTTGGCCAGTGCGCTGGCGTGGGCGGTGTCCAGCGTATTGCCGCTGCCGAACATTTCGCTGGTGTTCCTCGCGGCGGTGTTGCTGGTGGCGGTGCGCAGCAGCCTGGGACCTGCGCTGGCCTGTGCGGCGCTGTCGTTCCTGACCTACGACTTTCTGTTCATCCCGCCAAATTTTTCCTTCGCCATCCAGCGTGAAGAAGACGTACTGACTTTGCTGTTCTTCCTGTTGATGGCAGCGCTCACCGGCAATCTGGCGGCGCGTCAGCGGCGGCAATTGCAGGCGTTGCGCGATACCCAGGAAGAGACCACCGAGTTGCTCGACCTGTCGCGCAAACTCACTGCAGCCACCGACCGTCAGGCCGTGGTCAGTGCCGCCGCGCAGCACCTCAATGGCTGGAGCGATCTGCAATTGTGCCTGCTCAATCGTGATGGGCAGGGCGGCTGGAAAGTCGAAACCGGCGGGCCGTTGCAGTTCACTGAATCCGAACGCGCCGCTGCCGACTGGGCCTGGCAACACGACCAACCGGCGGGCATGGGGACCGGCACGTTGCCATTCGGGCGCTGGTGGTGGTGGCCGCTGTCGGTGGAAGACGGGCCGTTGGCACTGCTTGGGGTGTGTGCCAAAGAAGGTCAGACATTGAGCGGCCAGCGTCGTCGCTTGCTGACCGCGCTGAGCCAGCCGCTGGCGCAGGCACTGGCCCGTGCGCAACTGGCCGATGACCTGGAGGCCGCGCGTCTGCATGGCGAAACCGAGCAACTGCGCAGCGCCTTGCTGGCCTCGGTGTCTCACGATCTGCGCACGCCGCTGACCTCGATGCGCGGCAGCATCGACAGCCTGCTGGCACTCGGCGAAGCGATCCCGCTGGAGGATCGTCGTGAATTGCTCGAAGGCACTCGCGATGAGGCCGAGCGTCTGGACCGTTACATCCAGAACCTGCTGGACATGACCCGACTCGGCCACGGCGCCCTGAAACTGGCGCGGGACTGGGTATCGCCGGCGGACATCGTCGGCAGTGCGCTCAATCGTCTGCGCGCCGTGCTGTCGTCGTTGCAAGTCAGCACCGATGTGCCGGCCGAGTTGCCGCTGTTGTACGTGCATGCCGCGTTGATCGAGCAAGCGCTGGTGAACGTGCTGGAAAACGCCGCCCGATTCTCGCCATCCCACGGCCGTCTGCAATTGCGTGCCGGAGCGGATGACAGCGAAGTGTTTTTCTCGGTGAGCGATGAAGGGCCGGGGATTCCGGTCGATGAGCGGGCGAAGATTTTCGACATGTTCTACACCGCCGCCCGGGGTGATCGGGGCGGACAGGGCACGGGCCTGGGGCTGGCAATTTGTCAGGGCATGGTCGGCGCCCATGGCGGGCGGATCAGTGTCGGTGACGGCATCGACGGACGCGGCACCTGCATCACTCTGCACCTGCCCTTGCAGACGCAACCGGGGATGGACGGTGAAGCCTGAATCCGCCTGCGCTACTCTCTTGCCAATCTTTTGTATTGATGTGAACCCATGAGCCAGACCGCGACCATTTTGGTTATCGACGATGAACCGCAGATCCGCAAGTTCCTGCGTATCAGCCTCGCCTCACAAGGCTACAAAGTGCTGGAGGCCGGCACCGGGGCCGAGGGCCTGGCCCAGGCGGCGCTGAACAAACCCGATCTGCTGGTGCTCGACCTCGGCCTGCCGGACATGGATGGCCAGCAGGTACTGCGCGAGTTTCGCGAGTGGGCCACGGCGCCGGTGCTGGTTCTGTCGGTGCGCGCCAGCGAAGGACAGAAAGTCCAGGCGCTGGATGGCGGTGCCAATGACTACGTGACCAAACCGTTTGGCATTCAGGAGTTTCTCGCCCGGGTCCGCGCGTTGTTGCGCCAGGCCCCGGCCGGAGAGGCGCAACAAGCGGCGCTGGCCTTCGGCCCGCTGACGGTGGATCTCGCCTATCGCCGAGTGCTGCTCGACGGCGTCGAAGTGGCCCTGACCCGCAAGGAATACGCTGTGCTGGCGCAACTGGCGCGGCATCCGGGGCGGGTGATCACCCAGCAGCAATTGCTCAAGGACATCTGGGGCCCGACTCACACCGAGGACAGCCATTATTTGCGGATCGTGGTCGGCCATCTGCGACAGAAACTGGCGGACGATCCGACCCGGCCCCGGTTTATCGTGACCGAGGCGGGCGTCGGTTATCGCTTGTTGAGCGAGGGCAGCCTTTAGTTCTGTTCGCTCTCGTAGCGATCCAGCGTATCCCGGGCAATCTCGCGACCCAGCGCGATCAGCTCCGGCGCCTTGTAGAACTCGAAGAACCGGCAGACGCGTTTCGGCACGTTGATCAGGATGTCCGGCGGATACCCGGCGATCTTGTACTGGGCCAGCGAGGTCTGCATCACCTCGAAACTCTGGTTGATCAGGTCGAGTAATGACGCCGGCCCGACATTATCGATGATGAACGAACCGGTGGCGGATTTCGGCGCGCCATCGTGTTCAGGGGCGGCGGCCGGTTGCTGGGTTTCCGGGTCGGCGCCTTCGACCCACGGATTGATGTCTGCGGCTTCGGCGCGCAGCGCTTCCTGTTCCAATAACAGAAGTTGCTCGGCCTGTTTGCGGCGGAACGGCATCTTCGAGCCCAGTGAACTGATCAGGCTGTCAAAGCGTGTACGGAACGCGGCGGGGCGCTGGATCACCGGCAATTTGTAATGGCGCTGGTTGGTCGAGTTGAGATTGACCGCGATGATCAGATCGCAGTGGCTCGACACCACCGGCACGATCGGCAACGGATTGAGAATGCCGCCGTCCACCAGCATCCGGTTGCCCTGCATCACTGGCGTGAACAGGCTGGGAATCGCTGCCGAGGCGCGCATCGCCTGGTGCAGGCAGCCTTCCTGAAACCAGATTTCCTGCTGGTTGGTAAGGTCGGCGGCGACCGCCGTGTAAGGGATGCGCAGCTCTTCGATATTGATTTCGCCGACGATCTTGCGGATCTGGCCAAAGACCTTTTCGCCACGGATCGCCCCGAGGCGAAAACTCACGTCCACCAGTCGCAACACATCGAGGTAATCCAGGCTTTCGATCCAGCGTCGGTACTCGTCCAGCTTCCCTGCGGCGTAGATTCCGCCGACCACTGCGCCCATCGAACAACCGGCGATGCAGGCAATGTCGTAACCCCGCCGTTCGAGCTCTTCGATGACCCCGATATGGGCATAGCCCCGGGCGCCACCGGAACCCAGTACCAGTGCGACACGCTTTTTCATCAGACTTCCTCCCCCGACAGGTTTCCACAATGCACCCATCGAGGGCCGGGCTACAATCGCCGGGGTCGTTCGGGGCGGCACTGGCGTCGTTTTTTCGATACTTCTTGACCCGCTGGCGTTATCTTTTGCCGTGCGTTGGATTCATGGGGCACAAGGCACTTTTTCACCGCCCCAACGTCTTAATTGCACGACTGTTGACCTATCTTTGAGGTGTAAGTGATGAAAGCCTGGATCTGTGTGCCCTTGATTGCCCTGGCATTGGCCGGTTGCGCCGGCAAGACCGCCTACCGCGACAGCTGCGGCAGCCAGCTCGATGCGGCGTGGCATGAGCTGGATCTGGCCAAGGCCGAGGGTTTTGCCGGTACGGTGAGCTACTCCAAGGCCCTGTCGTTGCTGACGGCGGCCAAGACCCAGCAGCAATTCGAAGGCTTCGAGGGTTGCAGCAAAAAAGCCGAGAAAGCGCGTTTCTACATTCGCGAATCCCGCGCCGGACGCTAAGCTGCTGACTTAGCGCAACGGCGGATCAGCCACACCGGTGCACACTCATGCAATGGGATTGAAGTCAGGAGCAAGCGATGTCTGCGTTGGTTGACCGGTTGGTGGCTCATGTCCTGAGCCTGGAGGTCAGGCTGCTGGCCTGTCAGGCACGTCTGACCGCACGTACCGACCCGGAGGCGCTGCACGATCTGCGGACCACGGTGCGTCGCTTGCGCAGTCTGCTGAGGCCGCTGCGTGGCTTGCCTGGCGTCGAGCAACTGGAAGACGCGGCGGCGGCGGTGGGGCAACTGACCACGCCGTGGCGTGACCGCGAGGTGCTGGCGGCCTGGCTGACCGAACATGGCCAGCCTGAGGCCGCGCAGCGGCGCATGGCGCAGATGGCCGAGGCCTATCCGGCATTGGCGGCCAGTGCGCAGGTGGCCTCGCTGCTGATGATCCTCGATGCGTTTCCACGTTTCCTGCGCGCGTCCCAGCGTCAGGGCTTGCTCGATGACCTGGACAAGCGCATCGAAAAGCGTCTGGGCAAGCAATGGAAGAACCTCGACGTGGCGCTGCACGATCCGGCACACGATCGTCATCGTCTGCGCCTGTTGATCAAACGGGTGCGCTACGGGATCGAAGCCTACCCCGAGCTCGATCGTCTGCCGAAGGTCGCGTTGCCACGTCTGAAGTCCGCACAAGGCGCACTGGGTGACTGGCACGATTGCTGGCAATGGCTGGCGAAGGCCGAACAGGAAGCGGATCTGCAACCCTGCGTCGCCACCTGGCAGGCGACCATGGTCGAGGCCGAAATCAAGGCTGACCGGGTGCTGGAAAAACTCAGCACGACTTGTTTTAAAAAGTCCTGAAACGCACTTCAAAACCTGTAGAAGCCAGCAGTCTGACTTCCACAGGTTTTTTATTGTGTCTTAAACCGGCGCAAGGCCTATCTGTCAGCCTGTTTGACCGGAATGGACGCTGCGCCGCTCTGCCGCGCTGGTTAAGATCCGGTCATTCCCTTTTTCGTGTCCGAGGTTCCCATGCGCTTTTGCGATCTGATCGATGCAGTCCGTCGTCAACCGGAGGTCGTCATTCCGGCCGAGTGGGGCCAGGGGCGCGCCAGCTTCGGCGGGCTGGTGGCGGCGTTGCAATACGAAGTGATGCGAGCGCGGGTGCCGTCGGAGCGTCCGGTGCGTTCGCTGGCAATCACCTTCGTCGGTCCGGTCGAGCCCGAAGTGCCGGTGAGCTTTGAGGTGCAAATCCTGCGCGAAGGCAAAGCGGTGATTCAGGTGCTGGGGCGCGCCGTACAGAACGGTCAGGTGGTGACGATGGTGCAAGGCAGCTTCGGTGCTTCACGTCCGTCGGAAGTGGCCGTTGAAGCGTACCCGGCGCCAGAGATGAAACACTGGGACGACTGCCAGGAGCTGCCGTACATCAAAGGTGTGACCCCGGAGTTCATGCGTCATCTGGCGATGCGCTGGAGTGTCGGCGGCATGCCGTTCACCGGCATTCAATCACGGTTGATGGGCGGCTGGGTGCGCTTGCGTGGGGATGTGAAAGAGGAACCGGTCAACGAAGCGCATCTACTGGCGCTGGTCGATGCCTGGCCGCCTGCGCTGTTGCCGTATCTGAAGAAGCCGGCGCCGGGCAGCACGCTGACCTGGACCATCGAATTCGTTCAGCCGTTACGGGCGCTGAGCACGCTGGATTGGTGCCAATATCTGGCGGACATCGAGTACGCCGCCGACGGTTATGGTCATGTTGCCGCCAAACTGTGGAGCGCCGAGGGCGAACTGATCGCCATGAGCCGGCAGACGGTGACGATCTTCGCCTGACTCAATGACGGCGGTGGCGTTCACGCCAGGCACGATACCAGCCGCCGCTGAGCAGAAAGCGCGGGAAGGTCAGAAACTGCTCGACCAGCAGACGCGAAACGGCGTCCATGCGATCACTGAACGGCTCGGAGGCTTGCGCCTCCAGACGGTGGCCGTGACGCTGCAGACCCAGCGCTGCGACAATCCCGATCACGCCGATGGCCACGCTCGCCAGGCTCAGGCTGAACACCCCCGAGACGATCAACAGAAACGCAACGATGAACAGTGGTACGGCAATCAGATGCAGCACCAGATTGGTCGGATGCTGGTGATTATTCGGGTAGGCGCGCCATTGCCAGGCGGGAAGGTTGGGGTGACGTTTGCCCATGTTGCTGCTCCTCATTCCATGTTTGGTTCATGGTTGAAGAATAGGCCCGGGCAGGGAGGGCGGCGAATCAAGGTTGGCTATTGCCGCGATAGGCGTCATCGCCGGATTCGATGTTCCCGGCCTGACGCCATCGCCAGCAGTCCCTCAAAATTTAAGCTGACCAATTGCCTTGTTGAGTTCACCGGCCAGCGTCGCCAGCTCATTGCTGGTGGTCGCTGAGTCCACCGTCTGCTGCACGGTGTTCTCGGTCACATCGCGAATGCTCACCACCGCGCGGTTCATCTCTTCGGCAACCTGACTCTGCTGTTCTGCCGCCACCGCAATCTGCGTGTTGCTCTCGCGCATCTGCGCCACCGCGCCGGTGATTTCTGCCAGCGCTTCACCGGCCTCCTGGGCCTGCTGCACGCAATCGTCAGCCTTGTACGAACTCTCCTGCATGAAGTCCACCGCATCGCGGGTCCCGGCCTGCAGCGCCGACACCATGGTGGTGATTTCGTCGGTGGACGTCTGCACGCGTTTGGCGAGGTTGCGCACTTCATCGGCGACCACCGCGAACCCGCGGCCCATTTCCCCGGCGCGCGCTGCTTCGATGGCTGCATTGAGGGCCAGCAGATTGGTCTGCTCGGCGATGCTGTGGATCACGCTGACCACGCCGTTGATCTTCTGGCTGTCTTCGGCCAGGCGCTGGATCATCTCGGCAGTCTGCTGTACGCCGCTGGACAGGCCGGCGATCGAATGCTGGACGCGGGTGACCACTTGTTGGCCGCTGCCGGCCAGGCCGTCGGCAGTCTGCGACAGATCGCGAGTGGCACCAGCGTGCTGGGCGATGTGGTAGACGGTGGCGGTCATTTCGTTGATCGCCGTGGCGGCCTGATCGGTTTCACTTTGCTGGCCAAGCATGCCGTGACGCACCTCGTTCATGCTCGACGCCAGCCGTGCCGCGCCGACGTCCAGTTGTCGTGCAGTGTTGGCCACGGTGGTGACCACGCGCTGGTAGCCGGCCTGCATCGCGTTGAAGGCATTGGCCATCTGCCCGACTTCGTCTTTGCAGGCCAGTGGCACCCGGGCGGAAAGATCGCCGGTTTTTTCGACGTGCAGCATTACGTCCTTGAGCGTGTTGAGCTGGCTGAGCAAGAAGCGGATCAGCAACTGCGAGGCACCGAGCATCGCCAGCATCAGGATGAACACCGCTACCGCGTAGTTGGCGAACCGTTTGCTGAACACTTGACTGAGGCTGGGGGCGTAGGCGATCACGGCGACCTGCTGGCCATCGGCACGGCTGAATACCTCGGCGCCGAGCAGCGGGTTTTCGCCGAAAAACGGCAAGTGACTGATGTCGATCCAGCCGTTGCTGTCGGTGATTTCCAGCAGCGGTTGATCGTTGAGGCGAGGCGCTTCACCGCGTTTGAACGTCAGCACCTGATCACTCTTGGGCAGGGCCTGACCTGCGGGCCAGGCTTTGAGCAATTGCGCCTGCGCCTGTGCCGACGCCTGTGCGGCGTGGCTGCGTGCCTGCTGTTCGAGCTGCACCGCGTACAGCACTAACAGCAAGGTGGTGACGAAGGCGACCGCGTTGACCGCCCAGAATTTGTATTTCAGCGAGATATTGCTAAGCCAGGCACCCATGGAGGTCTTCTCTGATAGCGGAAACAGTTTTGGCAAGGTGCCATTATTGTGCCGCTACGCAGGTGCCCGGGTCTTGATGTGCATCAACAAGTAATGAGTTCCCGGCTCAGGGCAGGGCAGGCAAACCGTAGAACGCCCGGGCGCAAGCGGTGGTGTGGCTCGCCAGATCTTCCTCGGTCTCACCTCGATGCAGCGCCACTTCACGCAACACTTCGGTTAAATAGGCCGGCTCGTTTCGTCCGTTCTTCGGCTTCGGTCGTAGTGTGCGCGGCAGCAGATACGGTGCATCGCTTTCCAGCATCAGACGCCCGCGTTTGATCTCCTTCACCAACGGATGCAAATGGGTGCCGCGACGCTCGTCGCAGATCCAGCCGGTGATGCCGATGTGCAGATCCAGGTCGAGGTAACTGAACAACGCTTTCTGCTCGCCGGTGAAACAATGCACTACGGCGGCCGGCAACTGGTCGCGAAAGTCACGGAGAATCTCCAGCAGACGCGGGCTCGCGTCGCGCTCATGGAGGAACACCGGCAGTTGCAGCTCCACGGCCAGGGCCAGATGTTCTTCGAGGACTTTTTCCTGTTGCGGTCGTGGCGAGAAATCACGGTTGAAATCCAGCCCGCATTCGCCCACCGCCACCACGTTCGATTCCTTCAGCAGACTGCGCAGACGCCGTGCGCTGTCGGCGTTCCAGTCACTGGCCGAATGCGGGTGAATGCCGGCGGTGGCGAACAGTCGCTGGCCGTCCGCATCCAGTTGCTGGCACAACTCCAGCGCCTGTTCGCTTCCCTCGATGCTGGTGCCGGTCAGCACCAGTTGGCAGACCCCGGCAGCGTAGGCGCGATCGAGCACGACCTGATGTTTGTCGGCGAAACTGGGGTTGGTCAGGTTGACGCCGATATCGATGAGTTGCATGGTGCTACCTCGGGCCGAAGGCCGGAAAGCATATCAGAGCTGTAGATTTATCAGAAAAGCCAAGAACTACAACGGCTTATGACTGTCTGTTGAGGCCGCGAGGCAACACGGGTTGGCAGAGTTGCCATCACTGTGCCAGTCTCTCGCACTTTATCAGCGCTCCTGGCGCTCTGTTTTCGTCGGTGTTTTGCGACCGTTCAGCGGTGAAAACGCCCCGTATTCTTTCCGGAGAGTGGATGGTTCGTCCCTCGGTTTTGCTCCTGCTGTGTGGTTCGCTGCTGCTGCCGATGACGGCGGTTGCGCGCTTGCCCGGGCCGCTGCAAGCCGTGCCGGCTGCCAAGGTTCGCGACCTGACCGAGATCCGCAGCAGCCGTGTGTTGCGGGTGCTCGTCAATCAAAGCCGCAACAGCTCCGGCGAAGTCCAGGGCCAGACCATTGGCGTCGAATATCACCGTTTGCGCGCCTTCGAGCAGTACCTCAATGGCCATGCCCGCGACGGTCAGGAAATAACCCTCAAGATCATTCCCAAAGCCAAGGATCAATTGCTCGGCGCGCTACAGCGTGGCGAGGGCGATCTGGTGGCGCCGGGCGAATTGCTCGATCTGCAACCGGGCCATGCGGTCGCCAGCAGCGAACCGATCGCCAGTAATGTGCCGCTGGTGCTGGTCGGCATCAAGGGCGAGAAACGCTACACCAAAGTCGAGCAGCTGGCCGGCAAAACCCTGGCACTGCCCACCGGCAGTGCGGCGGGGGAGGCGGTCAGTCAACTCAACCAGAAACTGGCGCTGCACAAACTGGCGCCGATCAAGATCGAATGGGTCGATCCTACGTTGGCCGTCGAGGATGTGCTGGAGATGGTCCAGGGCGGCATCTTCCACCTGACCATCGTCGAGCAACCGATTGCCGAGCGCTGGGGCAAGATCCTGCCGAAGTTGCGTGTTGACCGGCAGTTGATGATCAGCGAGCCGGGCGAGGAGTACTGGTTCGTGCGGCGAGATGCTTCGATGCTGCGAGCGAGCATCGACCGTTTCCTGACCGGCTACAAGACGCCGTCGAACGAAGACGCAGCGTTTCTGCGGATCTACCGTCGCCTCTATCAAGTCCACTATCCATTGGCCAAGGCTGACCGCCAGCGTCTGGAAAAACTGCGTCCAACCCTGCAAAAGCATGCCGAAGCGCAGAACATGGACTGGCTCAATCTGGCCGCGCTGGCGTTCAAGGAATCGGCGCTGCAACCCGCTGCGCGCAGCGGTGGCGGGCCTACCGGGCTGATGCAGATCACGCCGTCCGCCGCGCAGCGGGTCGGCGTCAATAACATCCAGAATCTCGATGCGAATGTGCAGGCCGGGGCCAAGTATCTGGCGATGATCCGCCGCAAGTTCTTCAACAGTCCGAAGCTCAATGAGCGCGAGCGCATGGCGTTTACCCTGGCCGCCTACAACATCGGCCCGGAGCGCGTGCAGGGCATGCGCGCCGAGGCCCGGCGTCGTGGTCTGAACCCTAATCAGTGGTTCTTCCAGGTCGAGCGCATTGCCATGGAGCAGGTCGGGATGGGCGCCGTCAGCTATGTTAATAGTGTGAACAAGTATTACTTGGCGTTCGACCGGGAGCGGGAGTCGTTGGAGCCCGGGGGACAGAAAGTTGTCTCACGCAAATGATCTAATAAATTGATTGTTATGGCGGAATATTTGCGCTTTTAACATAAATTTAACTGATTAATATGGCGACCAACCAACAAGCCCTTCTGACAACAAGGAAACGCAACATGAGCTCTCTGATCAACAAAGTCCTGTTCACCCGCGCCGGCTACGGTCTGACCATTCTGCGCATTGCTGTCGGCGTGATCTTCGCCGCCCACGGCTCGCAGAAACTCTTCGGTCTGTTCGGTGGCTACGGCCTGGCCGGCACCGCGCAATACATGGAAAGCATCGGTCTGACGCCTGGTTATCTGATGGCGACCCTGGCAGGCGGCACTGAGTTTTTCGCTGGTCTGGCGCTGATCATCGGTCTGCTGGTACGGCCGGCGGCACTGGGTCTGACCTTCCTGTCGCTGGTGGCCATCTTCACCGTGCACATCAGCAACGGTCTGTTCATGGCCAACAACGGTTATGAGTTCGCCCTGGCCCTGCTCGGTGGCAGCCTTGCGGTGCTGATCGAAGGTGCCGGCAAGCTTTCGGTGGATCGCGCCATCGCCGGTTGACCGCTCTGGCTCAAGCAAAAGGCCCGCATTGTGCGGGCCTTTTTTGTTGCGGCTGATTCTTGACACTGGCCGGTCACGTTCTCTAGGATGCCGCTCATGCGCCGATTTAAACAGCTACTTGCGGGGCGCCAGGTGACTATTCTTCAGTTGCCGTCAGAAGCCGGAACAGGGCTTCGAAATACCGCTAAAGCGCTGGTTCGGTGTTGCCTCTCACCTGCCATGCAGACTTTTGAGGCAGAGACACGACACGATGAATGCACTTCGCCCTCCAGCACGCCCCGCGCCAATCACGGCACATGTCACTCAGCGCAACCCAAAAATCCTGCTTGGCGGTAAACATCAGCCGACGCTGTTGCGTTATCTCGATGGCTGGCCACGTCGCAGCGGCGGTCCTGCCGCATTCCTGATCCAGTTTGTCGAAGACGGCGAGTCGCTGGCGCGTTTTGCCAATGACAGTTTCGACCTCGCAGTGATCCAGTCGCCCAGCGCTGAAGACGCTCCGGAAATGATCCGTCAACTGACCCGCGTTGCTCGCCAGGGTCTGATTGCACGGCGTTGAGCGTCAGGGATAGTCGATTGCCACGATGTAAACGAATTGCTCGCCGGTTGGCGTCTGGACCCGTACTTCGGCGTCCAGCGCCTTGCCGATCAGGGCGCGGGCCAGCGGTGAGTCGATGCTGATCAGGCCCAGTTTCAGGTCCAGTTCGTCCGGGCCGACGATGCGGTAGCGCGACTGTTTGCCGTCCTCATCCTCGATGGTCACCCAGGCGCCGAAGTAGACTTTGTTCGGATCGCTCGGTTTTTCGCTGACGACTTTCAACGCCTCCAGTCGCTTGGTGAGAAAACGCACGCGGCTGTCGATCTCGCGCAGCATCTTCTTGCCGTAGGTGTACTCGGCATTTTCCGACCGATCGCCCTGAGCCGCGGCTTCGCTGACCGATTGCGTCACCTGCGGACGGCGTACGTGCCACAACTCATGGAATTCGGCGCGCATCCGCGCTTCACCTTCGGGGGTGATCAGCGCGGTGCCGGCAGTGCGGGGAGGGCGATAACGGCTCATGGCTACTTCTTGTGGTATTGAGGGCTGGAGTCTATCAACCCTCGCGCAGCACTGTCAGCGGGCTCGCGTTCAGTGCCCGACGGGTGCCGAACACGCCGGCGCCACCGATCAGCGCCGCACCGATCAACGGCAACAACAGCAACCAAGGGTGCGGGTGCCAGGGCAGGTCGAACGCAAAGCGATACAACACCAGACTCACCACTTCCGAACCGAGGGCCGCCAGCAACCCGCTGACTGCGCCCAGCAGGCCGAACTCGATCCTCCGCGCCTTGACCAGCAACTGCCGTTCCGCCCCCAGCGCACGCAACAGCGCGCCCTGACGGATGCGTTCATCCAGCGTCGCCTGCAACCCGGAGAACAGCACCGCCATCCCGGCCGCCAACACAAACAACAATACGTACTCCACCGCCAGGGTGACCTGGGCGAGGATGCTGCGCAGCTGTTCGAGCAAGGCTTCGACCTGCAGGATGGTCACCGCCGGGAATGCTCGCGACAGCTCGACGATCTGCTGGTCGTGACCGGGCGCCAGATAGAAGCTGGTCAGGTAGGTCGCCGGCAGATCCTTCAGGGTGCCGGGCTGGAAGATCATGAAGAAGTTCGGCTGGAAGTTGTCCCAGTTGATCTCTCGCAGGCTGGTGACTTTCGCTTCGCGGTTCACCCCGCCAACGGTAAACACCAGATGATCGCCAAGTTTGAGCTTGAGGCTTTCGGCGACCTTACCCTCTACCGACACACCCGGAACCTCGTCCGAGGGTTGCCCGCTCCACCACGAACCTGCGGTGATCTTGTTGCCCGCCGGCAAATCGGCAGCCCAGGTCAGGCTCAGGTCGCGCTGGATCGCCCGATCGCCGGCCGAATCCTTGCTGACGATTTGCTGCACTGCTTCACCGTTGATGCTGATCAGCCGTCCCGGCACCACCGGATACAACGGCGCGGCCTGGGCCGAGACATTGATCAGGTGATCGGTGAAGGCCTGTTTGTCCGCCGGCAGGATGTTCAGGGCGAAATAGTTCGGAGCATTCTTCGGCAACTGGTTTTGCCAGGTGTCGAGCAGTTCGCCGCGCAGCAAAGCGATCAGTGCCATGGACAGCAGGATCAGACCGAATGCCAGGGACTGTCCTGCTGCTGCGAGCGGATGACGCAGCAACTGACCCAGGCCGAGGCGCCATGGCAGCGAGGCACGAGCCAGCAGGCGACGCAGGCTGTTGAGCAGTAGCAACAGCAAACCACCGAGCACCAGGGCGGCGACCACACCACCGCCGAGCAAAGCAAAGGTCAGCAGCAGATCCAGGCTCAGGCGCCACATGATCAATCCGAGTGCACCGAGTGCAGCGCCGTAGACCATCCAGGTGCTCGACGGAATCGGCAGCATGTCCCGGCGCAAAACCCGTAGCGGCGGCACGCGGCCCAGCGCAGCGAGCGGTGGCAGGGCGAAACCGGCCAGTGCCACGAGTCCGGTGCCGATCCCCGCCAGCGCCGGCAGCAAGCCACCCGGCGGTACGTCGGTCGGTAACAGATCATGCAGCAGCGCGAACAAACCCAATTGAGCAAGCCAGCCAAGCAGGGCGCCGCCGAGGCTGGCAAGCAGACCCAGTACCGCCAGTTGCAGGCTGAACAGCACCATGGTTTCCCGGCGTGACAGTCCCAGGCAACGGAGCAGGGCGCTGGCATCGAAACGACGGCTGGCGAAGCGGTTTGCCGACAGCGCCACGGCCACACCGGCCAACAGCACGGCGACCAGACTGGCCATGTTCAGATAGCGCTCGGCCTTGCCCAAGGCGCCACCGATCTGCCGGTTGCCGTCCCGGGCATCCTGAATCCGCTGGTTGGCGGCAAGTCCCGGCTTGATCAGTTGGCGATAGGTTTCCAGCGCTTTGGGTTCGCCGCGCCACAGCTCGCGATAGCTCACCCGGCTGCCGGGCTGGACGACGCCGGTCGCGGCGAGGTCGTCGAGGTTGATCAGCACGCGTGGCGTCAGGCTGTAAAAGTTGCCGGCGCGATCCGGTTCGTAAGTCAGCACTCGCGTCAGTTTCAACGTTTTCATGCCGACGTCGATGCTGTCGCCGATCTTCAGGTCCAGTGCGGTGAGCAGGCGCGATTCGACCCAGGCTTCGCCCGGCTGCGGTTCGCCACCGGCTTCTTCGGCAGCGAAAGGGGTGGGGGCGCTTTTCAGCTCGCCGCGCAGCGGATAGGCACGGTCGACGGCCTTGATGCTCGATAACTGAATGCCGTTGTCGGTGGCGATGACGCTGGAGAATTCGACGATCTGCGCGTGGTCGAGGCGCAGATCGGTACCGCTCCTGATTTGTTCCGGTCGCGCCGGTGAGCTGCCTTCGAGTACCAGATCCGCGCCGAGAAACTCGGTGGCGCGCAACGTCATTGCGCCATTCAGGCGGGCGCCGAAGTAGCCGATGGCGGTACTTGCCGCCACGGCCACCAGCAAGGCGAAGAACAACACCCGCAACTCCCCGGCGCGGGCATCGCGCAGGAGCTGGCGCAGGGCAAGGCTGAACAGGCGCAACAGCGGCAGACGTGCCATCAAGGCTCCAGGGGGGCGACCAGCAGGCCGGCTTCAAGTCGGATCAGGCGCCGGCACCGATGGGCCAGGCGTTCGTCGTGGGTCACCAGCACCAGCGTGGTGCCGCGTTCCTTGTTCAGTTCGAACAGCAAGTCGCTGATGCGCTCGCCGGTATGGCTGTCAAGGTTGCCGGTGGGCTCGTCGGCGAACAGTACATCCGGCTCGGCAGCAAAAGCCCGGGCAATCGCCACCCGTTGTTGCTCGCCGCCGGAGAGCTGGCGCGGCGAGTGGGTCAGGCGCTGGCCGAGGCCGACCCGTTGCAGCAATTCGGTGGCGCGACCGCGAGCGTCTTTGCGGCCGTCGAGCTCCAGCGGCAGCATGACGTTTTCCAGGGCATTGAGGCTGTCGAGCAACTGGAAGGATTGAAAGACAAAACCCACGTGTTCGGCACGGATGCGCGCGCGCTGGTCTTCGTCGAGATTGCTCAGGGACTGGCCGGCGAGAACAACTTCGCCGCCGCTCGGCAGATCGAGGCCGGCAAGCAGGCCGAGCAGGGTGGATTTTCCGGAGCCGGACGCGCCGACGATGGCCAGGCTGTCGCCCTTGTTCAGTTCCAGGCTGAGTTCGTGCAGGATGGTCAGTTCACCTTCCGCGCTGGGAACCACTTTGCTAAGGTTCTTCGCGGTGAGAATGCTTGCGCCCATGGAGAATCCGATGCGTGTGTGGTTTTTGAGTGCTGGCCTGGCCTTGATGTGCATGGCCCAGAACGCAGCGGCGGGTACAGTCCTGATCGTTGGCGATAGTATCAGCGCCGGTTTCGGGCTGGATACCCGGTTGGGGTGGGTGTCGCTGCTCGAGCAGCGGCTCAAGGCCGAAGGTTTTGACGATAAAGTGGTCAACGCCTCCATCAGCGGCGACACCAGTGCCGGAGGCCAGGCGCGGCTGCCGGCGCTGCTTGCAGAGCACAAGCCGGAGCTCGTGATCCTCGAGCTGGGCGGTAATGACGGCCTGCGCGGAATGCCTCCAACGCAATTGCAACAAAATCTTGCGTCGATGATCGACAGCTCCCGCGAACAGGGGGCCAAGGTGCTATTGCTCGGCATGCAGTTGCCACCCAACTACGGCAAGCGCTACACCGATGCCTTTGCCCGGGTTTACGGCAAGCTCGCCGAGGAGAAGAAAATCCCGCTGGTGCCGTTTTTCCTCGAAGGCGTGGGCGGGCATCCGGACTTGATGCAGGCCGATGGTCTGCACCCGGCAGCCGGGGCTCAGGGCAAGTTGCTGGAAAATGTCTGGCCGACGCTAAAACCGCTGCTATGAGGCTTTTCTAGCGGCAGGCTTTCGGCTAATGTGGCGCCCCCCTAAATGGAGCCCCCGATGTCGCGTTCTGCCTGGTCCCTGTTTGCCTACCAACTGATCGAGCCTGACGAACAGCTGGATCTGTTCGCCTGCCAGGAAGTGCGGGTGCATCTGGTGACCCGTCAACTGGAGCTCGGTGGCTCGGCGGACCGAACCCTGTGCGGCAGTCTGCTGCCGGCGCAACCGCGCTGGTCGAGCGTGGATCGCCGGGTGTTCCAGGATCAGCGCCTGTGCTCGCTGTGCCGGGCGATCCTCGAATCGCAGAAGCGTGGGACGTCGCCGATCTGGCCTGAGCTGCGTTTCGAACTGTAGGTCCACCCGTTTCCAGTTGGCGGCAGGTCGAACATGAAGAGTTCTGTCTGCCCATCGGCGGATCTCCCCGAATTCCCGAGGCGCGGTGTACAATCGCGCTCCTATACCCTTGTCGATCTGCGAAGGATTCTCCGGATGTTGCCGCGTTTTCCTGCCGTCACCCGCTGCCTGTCTCTTGCCGCCCTGTGTGTGGCCGGTCCCGTTGCCGCATTGGAGTTTCCCCTGCCACCGCCTGGCGAAGACATCATCGGCCAGGTGCAGGTGATCAAGGCCAAGTACGAAGATACCTTTGCCGATCTGGGCACCACCTACGATCTGGGCTATTCGGAGATGGTCGCGGCCAACCCGGGCGTCGATGCCTGGTTGCCGGGCGCCGGCACTGAAGTGGTCCTGCCGACCCGCTTCATCCTGCCGCCGGGCCCGCGCGAAGGCATTGTGATCAACCTGGCCGAGTATCGCCTCTACTACTTCCCGAAAGGCAAGAACGTGGTGTACACCTTCCCGCTGGGTATCGGTCGTGAAGGCTGGGGCTCACCGATCGCCCACACCACGATCACCGCCAAAACGCCGAATCCGACCTGGACGCCGCCAGCCTCGATCAAGGCCGAGCACGCCGCCGATGGCGATCCGTTGCCGAACGTGGTGCCGGCCGGTCCGGACAACCCGCTGGGGCCGTTCAAGTTCACCCTGGGCACACCGGGCTACCTGATTCACGGTTCGAACAAGAAATTCGGCATCGGCATGCGCACCAGTCACGGCTGCTTCCGCATGTTCAACAATAACGTGCTGGAAATGGCCGGCATGGTGCCGGTGGGGACTTCGGTACGGATCATCAACGATGCGTACAAGTTCGGTCGCAGCGGCGGCAAGGTCTATCTGGAGGCGCACACACCGATCGACGACAAAGGCAACCCGTCGGTGGTCGACAAGCACACTGCCGTGATCAACGCGATGCTCAAGCGTGAAGACATCACCAACAACCTGCGCATGAACTGGGACGTGGTGCGTGATGTGGTCGCAGCCGAAGATGGACTGCCAACCGAAATCGGCACGCCCAATACCTCGGCGCCGATCGTGTCGAGCGCACCGATCGACCTGCAGCAGTAAGCTGAAAGACAAAACCCGCCGACGCTTGCGTGTCGGCGGGTTTTTTATTGCATGAAGAAAATTTCAGGCAAAAAAAAGCCGACCCGAAAAACGGGTCGGCTTGATAACAATCCCGAAGGACTATTACTTGCGGCTAGCTTTGTCCAGCATGCGCAGAGCACGCTCGTTAGCTTCGTCAGCAGTCTGTTGTGCTTTTTGAGCAGCAGCCAGAGCTTCATCAGCTTTACGGTAAGCTTCGTCTGCACGAGCCTGGGAGCGAGCAGCTGCGTCTTCAGTAGCGGTCAGACGTGCTTCGGTTTCTTTCGATGCGCTGCTGCAACCGGTAGCCAGAACTGCGGCCAGAGCCAGAGCAGAGAATTTCAGAACGTTGTTCATCGTGTTCCCCTTCAAGGACTTTCAATTAAGTGGCTGTCTCCTCCGATTGAGGAAATAGCCGGCGTACATACTACCCATTACTTGTAGTAAGTAAACTGACGTAAGGCAAGAAGCAAAAAAAATTGTAGGCGTTGATTCTTTTTCGAGCAACTTTTAGCGGTGCTGTATAAAAAATACTCAGCTGTAAGGCCCACCGTGAGCGAGTTATTGAGAAAAAGTTCCCGTTGTCGGCTGCTGTTTTGCCGATCTTGGCTAAAGGACGTGTATATGGATTCGTCCACACTTTTGTTGCGATTTTGCGTGGCGGCTCGCATATCTTTGTCCATGTTCAGGTGACTTTAAAAAAGGCGGCACGTCTTAAGTCTCAACATCCGGCGATGTTCAGCCTTACGGTGCGGGAGAAGCCTCTTCCGAGCCGGCCCTGAGTCCACCGGAGCCGCCCCGCCAATCAGCCTGATGACGAGTGTGCCTTGAGCATTTTCGCCATTGGTGCCTACTATTTGATACGTGCTCGTGTTGCGCGAGATCGGTGCGGTTCTTCTCGGTGTCCATCAGGCACGGGGTGGCGTAGATGTTCCTTCGCCGGGAAAACATCGGTAAGGTAGGGGTCAGAATTCGAGACCCGCGAGGAGAAGTGATGAGCGAGGCGTTGTCCATCCACCATGACCAGGCTGGTCATCAGTTCGAGACCAATGTGGACGGTCATCGTGCCTACCTGACCTATATGGATCTGGGGAAACAGACCCTGGATATCTACCGCACCTTTGTGCCCAACGCACTGCGTGGCCGAGGCATCGCGGCAGCCCTGACCGAACGGGCGCTGCAGTACGCCGACGAGATGGGTTACACGGTCATTCCTTCGTGCTCCTACGTGGAGCGCTACATGGAGCGGCATCAGCGGCGCACCGCGAAGATCTGATTGGCCTCACATCACACACAAAAACGCCGGGCAATGCCCGGCGTTTTTTTATGCCTGCGAAAACGCGATCAGCTGCGCTGACGTTTCGGCAGAACATCCTTGAGCTTGGCGTGCATGCTGCGCAAGGTGTTCTCGGTGGCCGACCAGTCGATGCAGGCATCGGTGATCGACACGCCGTATTGCAGGTCGGCGAGGTCTTTCGGGATCGCCTGGCAGCCCCAGTTCAGGTGACTCTCGACCATCAGGCCGATGATCGACTGGTTGCCTTCGAGGATCTGGTTGGCGACGTTCTCCATCACCAGCGGTTGCAGGGCCGGATCCTTGTTGGAGTTGGCGTGGCTGCAGTCGACCATGATGTTCGGCTTGATCTTCGCCTTGTTCAGCGCCTGTTCGCACAGGGCGACGCTGACCGAGTCGTAGTTCGGCTTGCCATTACCGCCGCGCAGCACCACGTGACCGTAGGCGTTGCCTTTGGTGGTGACGATCGACACACCACCTTCCTGGTTGATCCCCAGGAAACGGTGCGGGCTGGAAACCGACTGCAAGGCGTTGATCGCCACGGTCAGGCCGCCGTCGGTGCCGTTCTTGAAGCCGACGGCCGAAGACAGGCCGGAAGCCATCTCGCGGTGGGTCTGGGATTCGGTGGTGCGGGCGCCGATGGCCGACCAGCTGATCAGATCCTGCAGATACTGCGGGGAGATCGGATCGAGTGCTTCGGTCGCCGTCGGCAGGCCTTTCTCGGCCAGGTCCAGCAACAACTGGCGACCGATGTGCAGACCATCCTGGATCTTGAACGAGTCGTCCAGATACGGGTCGTTGATCAGGCCCTTCCAGCCGACGGTGGTGCGCGGTTTTTCGAAATACACGCGCATGACCAGGTACAGGGTGTCCGAAACTTCCGCCGCCAGCACTTTCAGGCGATCGGCGTATTCGTGGGCAGCCTTGATGTCGTGAATCGAGCAGGGGCCGATCACCACGAACAGACGATGGTCGGTGCCATCGAGAATGTTGCGGATGACTTCGCGACCCTTGGTGACGGTGCGCAGGGCAGCGTCGCTCAGAGGGATATCACGCTTGAGCTGATCGGGAGTGATCAGGGTCTCGTTGGAGGCGACGTTTAGGTCGTTGATCGGTAAATCAGCCATCGTTTACTCGTCAGGTCACGGATGCCGGCCGCCAGCGATCCCCGCGCGGCGGAGCACAGCAGATTTAAGCGCGTCGGGGAGCCGAACCTTAGCGCGTCGGGCGCCTGTCGACAATGGGCATGTAACCGTTCAGTCCAGCACGGGTTGCGCAAATGCCTTGCGAACGGTGTCGTGGGAAAACTCTTCGGCGTGCTGTTCGACCCATTGCAGCGCTCGTGCCTGGATATCCTGCAGGTCATCGTGGGCATCGTTGATTCGGCAATAACGCTCGATCTGACACACCTGCTCACCCATTCTCGCGCTGAAAAGAGTTTGTTCATCGGTGAACGCAATCCCCACCAGATAACCCTTTTTACGGCGCAGGCACCAGGCTACATAGCCCGGGCAGGCGAAGTCGGCATTGAGTGTGGGCATGCGCACTTGCAGTGCGGTGCCATGACGCCAGGCACGGTGGTAATTGCAAGCGATGCCGCCGAGGCTGATAGTGTGCAGCTGTTGCCGCGAAATGCACTCAGGTTTGAGCAACGTCAGTTCGACGGGCACATCATCCGGATGAGGAATAAACCGTCCCATGAGCACAGACTCCCTGTGTCGGCCATTTGACATTGTTTCCCCCAGTATAGTGTTCGAATCGGAACTGACCGATTTCGACGCCGACCAACGGCTGCTGGCGATGAGTGGCGTTTCACTGGTGATTTTCACCAGTGTCGGCTGCGCCAGTTGCAGGTATGCCCGCGAGGTATTCCCCGGGCTGGAACTGGCAGTCGATCGCGTGTGCTGGATCGACGCCGGCGACAACGGTGGTCTGGTCGAGCGTTATCAGGTCTTTCATTTGCCGGCGTTGTTCGTGGTGCGCGACGGCGAGTTCTTCGGGGCGGTACACACGCGCCTGAATGCCACTGAGCTGAACGCAGCCGTGGCGCAGGCGCTGGGTCGAGTTGCAGAGGAGTTGCCGTGATGGGGGCAGTAGTCGATAAACCGATGGTAGGGATTATCGGTACCGGTGCAATCGGAGGGTTTTACGGCTTGATGCTGGCGCGGGCCGGGTTCGATGTGCATTTTTTGCTGCGCAGCGAATTTACTGCGGTTGCCGAGCGTGGCTTGCAGGTGAACAGCGCGGTGCACGGCGCACTGACGCTGAACCCGGTGCAGGCCTATTCGTCGGCAGAAGACATGCCGCCCTGCGACTGGCTGCTGGTCGGCGCCAAGACCACCAGCAATGCGGGGCTTGCACCGTCGATCATTCAGGCGGCGAAACCCGACGCGAAAGTGCTGGTACTGCAAAACGGCCTCGATGTCGAAGACAGCTTGCGGGTGTTGCTGCCCGATTCCCTGCATTTGCTCGGCGGCTTGTGCCTGATCTGCGTCCACCGCGAAGGGCCGGGGCAGATCACCCATCAGGCGCTGGGGGCAGTGAACGTCGGCTATCACAGCGGCCCGGCACCGGATGATGCGGCGCGCATGGCAATCGTCGAGGCGGGCGCCGGCCTGTTCCGGGCCGCCGGTCTCGATTCCCAGGCGATGCCGAACCTGCATCAGGCGCGCTGGCAGAAACTGGTGTGGAACATTCCCTACAACGGGCTCTCGGTGTTGCTCGGTGCCAGCACCACGCCATTGATGGCCGACACTGACAGCCGCGCGTTGATTCAGGCGCTGATGGCTGAAGTGGTGCTGGGCGCCAAGGCCTGCGGTCATGACATGCCACCGGGTTACGCCCAGTACCTGTTCATGATGACCGAGAAAATGCCCGACTATTGGCCGAGCATGTACCACGACTTTCTGCACAAGCGACCGCTGGAACTGGACGCCATCTACGCTCGACCCTTGGCGGCGGCAAAAGCGGCGGGCTGCGAGTTGCCGCGAATCGAATCGTTGTACCGCACATTGAGCTTTATCGACCGGCGCAACGTTTGAACCGGTCGCACTGGGGGGGAAGGCATGGCCAAGAACATCGATGACAAACTGGTGCTGGCGATTTCGTCCCGTGCCCTGTTCGACCTGAGCGAAAGCCACAAGGTCTACCTGTCGAGCGGCGTCGAAGCCTATCGGCAATATCAGATCGAGCATGAAGACGAAATCCTGGCGCCGGGCGATGCCTTTGCGCTGGTGGAAAAACTGCTCAACCTCAACACTCGCCTCGGTCGCGCCCGGGTCGAGGTGATTCTGGTATCGCGCAACAGTGCCGACACGGGGCTGCGGGTGTTTCACTCGATCGATCACTACGGCCTGGCGATTTCCCGTGCGGCGTTTGTCGGCGGGCGCAGCCCTTATCCTTATCTCAAAGCCTTCGGTTGCGACCTGTTTCTTTCCACCCACGCCGAAGACGTGCGCTCGGCACTGGACAACGGCTTTGCGGCGGCCACCATTCTTTCCGGTGGCGCCAGCCGTGCAGCCAGCGATGAATTGCGCATTGCCTTCGACGGTGACGCGGTGCTGTTTTCCGACGAATCGGAGCGGATCTATCAGTCCGGCGGCCTCGAAGCCTTCCAGGCCAAGGAGCGTGAATCCGCGCGCGAGCCATTGCGCGGTGGGCCGTTCAAAGGCTTTCTGGCGGCGCTCAATCTGTTGCAGCGCGAGTTCCCTGACGATGCCTGCCCGATCCGTACTGCCCTGGTCACGGCACGTTCGGCCCCGGCCCACGAGCGGGTGATCCGCACCTTGCGCGAATGGGACATCCGCCTGGACGAGTCGCTGTTTCTGGGTGGACTGACCAAGTCGGCATTTCTCGAAGCGTTCGCCGCCGACGTGTTCTTCGACGATCAGGCCGGTCACTGCGAGCTGGCCCGCGAGGTGGTCGCCACCGGCCATGTCCCCCATGGCATCAGCAACGAACCGGCGGTCTAAAGCCCACGTGGTTCAAGACGTTGCGTCGCACGTCGTACTCGCCAAGGCACTGCTAAGCTGAATCAAATCTCCGCCATGTTGGCTTGCGAGGAGGTCATATGATTCGTTCGATGCTGTATGCCACTGACCTCGGTCTGTACGCACCGTTAGTGATGCAGCATGCCCTGACGATGGCTCGAACGTTCAATGCCGACTTGTATGTGGTGCATGCGGTGGAGCCCATGGGGCTGTTTGCCGAATCGGTATTGCAGAGCTATCTCGACGAACAGGCATTGAACGAGTTCCATAGCCAGGGTCTGAAAACCGTGATTGCCAATATCGAGCAACGGGTGCTCGACAGCTTTCGCGAAGAGCTGGGGGACGAGGGTGAGCAGGACCTGCTGCGGATTCGTGCGGTACGGGTGCTGCAGGGCGATCCGTCACAGGTGATTCTCGATCAGGTACAGAAACTCTCTGTCGATTTGCTGATCGTAGGAAGTCACAGCCACGGGGTCGGGGCGGAAACACCGTTGGGACGCACGGCGACCCGCGTGCTGCAGTTGTCCAAGGTGCCGGTTTACATGGTGCCGCTGGTTGAGCGTCGGCGTCGGGGGGATCGCTGAAGCAGGAATAATGGCCTTTTGATGAAAAAGTTCTAGATTTATTCTCCAAACCATTAATATAGTTATATACCGTCGCTGATGCCCGTGGCGTCTACCTGCTTTGAGGGATTCATATGAAGCTTCAACAATTGCGCTACATCTGGGAAGTGGCGCACCACGACCTCAACGTTTCCGCTACCGCCCAAAGCCTTTACACCTCGCAACCGGGCATCAGTAAACAGATCCGCCTGCTGGAAGACGAACTGGGTGTCGAAGTGTTCGCCCGCAGCGGCAAACACCTGACCCGCGTCACCCCGGCCGGCGAGCGCATCATCACCACCGCTGGCGAGATTCTGCGCAAGGTCGAAAGCATCAAGCAGATCGCTCAAGAGTTCTCCAACGAGAAGAAAGGCACCCTGTCGATCGCCACCACTCACACCCAGGCACGTTACGCACTGCCGCCGGTGATCAGCAATTTCATCAAGCAATACCCGGACGTGGCGCTGCACATGCACCAGGGTTCGCCGATGCAGATCGCCGAAATGGCCGCTGACGGCACTGTGGATTTCGCCATCGCCACCGAAGCGCTGGAACTGTTCGGCGATCTGGTGATGATGCCGTGCTACCGCTGGAACCGCTGCGTGGTCGTGCCTCAGGGCCACCCGCTGACCAAGCTGCCGAAGCTGACCCTCGAGGCACTGGCCGAATACCCGATCGTGACTTACGTGTTCGGTTTCACCGGCCGTTCGAAACTCGACGAAGCCTTCAGCCATCGCGGCCTGACGCCGAAAGTGGTGTTCACCGCCGCCGACGCCGACGTCATCAAAACCTACGTACGTCTGGGGCTGGGTGTCGGCATCGTGGCCAAAATGGCCGTCGATACCAAGCTCGATAATGACCTGGTTGTGCTCGATGCCAGCGAGCTGTTCGAGTCCAGCGTGACCAAGATCGGTTTCCGTCGTGGCACCTTCCTGCGTGGCTTCATGTGCGACTTCATCGAGAAATTCGCACCGCACCTGACTCGCGAAGTCATGGCCAAGGCCATCCAGTGTCACAACAAGCAGGAACTGGAAGAGCTGTTCGAAGGCGTCGAACTGCCCGTCCACTGAGTCCCTCTCTACAGCACCTCGGTGACAGCGAACTGTTGCCGGGTGCCTGCCACCAGAATCTCCACTTCATCGCCCTCGCACTTTCCCAGCAGGCTTTTGCCCAGCGGCGAGCGTGGGGTGATGACGGTGATCGGCTGACCCACCACGTCGACCTTCAGACCCGCCGCATCGGGCGCCAGAAACAGCCATTGCTCGCGACCCTTTTCGTCTTCCAGACCGAGCAGGGCGCCGATTTCGATTCCGCGCTGATCGTCGTAGGCCCGAAGCGTCAGGTTCTGGCAAACCGCCAGTGATTGGCGGATTTCCTCGACCCGTTTCGCTTGCCCGGCCGCCAGGTACGACGCCTCGAGCCCCAGAGTGTCGTACTTGTTTTCAGCGATGTTCTCTTCGTGAGTCGCGGTTTCGTATGCGGTTTGCGCGGCACGTTCGGCGATGTCGAGATCGACGCGCAGTTTGTCGAGAATCAGTTGGTGGACAGTGTGTTTGTTCATGATCAATCGCAGAATTGCAGGACATTGGCGCGGCTCTTTTCGCTGGGAGCGGTCTGATCCTGCTGGAGCCAGAACTGGCATTTAGGGTTCGACTGGTTGCGCGTGCTGCTGCGGGCCTGATCCAGGCGATTGTGCTGCTCGTTCTTGCGCAGGTTTTCTTCGTATTGTTCGAACAGGCGGTTCTGCGGCTGCGGATCTTCCTGAGGCTGCGCGGCTACCGCCGGTTTGCTCAGTTGCTGAATGGCCTCCGTCACCGGTTGCAATTGACGGCTGAAGAGCAGCGAGGCGAGCCAGCAAGTCAGCGCAATGGCCAGGAAACCCAGCCACAATCCCAGGGCAATGCTGCCGGTCAATTGCAGCGCGCTAAGCTGAACAGGCAAGGGGCGACGCGGGGTTGGGCGGTAGGGCATGACTGCCTCCTGGCGGATGATTGCGGGCAAGTGGCGATTGTCGCACGAAGATTAATCGTCGTCGGCTCTTCTGCACGCGGACATTTATGCGGACAATCGCCGCTTTTGCCAACGGGAGTCTTGAATGCCGCAACCGAAAACCCGCTGGGACATCTTTTGCACCGTGGTCGACAACTATGGCGATATCGGGGTGACCTGGCGTCTGGCCAGGCAACTGGTGGCCGAGCATGCGCTGGCGGTGCGACTGTGGGTCGATGACCTGCGTGCGTTCGAGCGGATTTGCCCGGCGCTCGACATCCGCCTCGAAGCTCAGTGGCAAGAGGGCGTCGAGGTCCGGCACTGGTCGGGCGAGTGGCTGGAAACGGACGCCGCCGACGTGGTGATCGCTGCATTCGCCTGTCAGTTGCCGACTGCCTGCATGGATGTCATGGCGGCACGGGAAACGCCACCGTTGTGGATGAACCTCGACTATCTCAGCGCCGAAGACTGGGTGGTTGGCTGCCACGGCCTGCCTTCGGTGAAATACAAAACGGTGCAGAAGTACTTTTTCTTTCCGGGATTTCAGCCCGGCACTGGCGGCTTGTTGCGTGAAAGCGGTTTGCTGGAGCGTCGTCGTCTGTTTCAGCAGGATCGCGAAGCGCAGCGACAATTCCTGCAGGGGCTGGGTGTGGAGCCTGCGGGCGATGCCCGGTTGATCTCACTGTTCGCCTACGAAAATGCCGGCCTTGCCAGTTGGCTGGATGTACTGGCCGCGGACTCGACGCCCACTCATCTGCTGGTACCGGAAGGGCGGATCCTTGGCGACGTCGCCCGCTGGCTCGGGGTCGAGTCGCTGGCGATCGGCGAGGTGAATGTGCGCCAGGCGCTGACCGTGCAGGTGTTGCCGTTCGTCCGGCAGGATCAATACGATCAATTGCTCTGGTGCTGCGATTTCAACGCGGTGCGCGGCGAGGATTCGTTTGTCCGCGCGCAGTGGGCCGGTCGTCCGATGCTGTGGCACATCTATCAGCAGGACGAAGATATCCATCTGGACAAGCTGGATGCCTTCCTTGCGCTCTATACGAAAGGCCTTTCGCCGGATGCTGCCGAGGCGATGAACGGTCTCTGGCACGCCTGGAGTTCCGGGCAGCCGATCGGCGATCACTGGCTGGCGGCCCGTAAACACTGGCCAGAACTGCAGGAACATGCCGAAGCATGGTGTCTGGAACAGGCCTTGCAGGCCGATCTTGCGACGGCGCTGGTACAGTTTTACCGAAATTGGATATGATACGCGGCCTAGATTTTTGTAAATCCCATCCAAATTCGGATATTCGCAATGAAAACTGGTAAAGAACTCAAACCCGGTACCGTGATTCGTATCGACAACGATCCTTGGCTGGTTCAGAAAGCTGAATTCACCAAATCGGGTCGTAACAGCGCGATCATGAAGACCAAGCTGAAGAACCTGCTGACCGGTTACAAGACCGAAACCGTTTACGGTGCGGACGACAAGCTGGACGACGTGATCCTCGACCGCAAAGAAGCGACCCTGTCCTTCATCAGCGGCGACACCTACACGTTCATGGACACCACCGACTACACCATGTACGAGCTGAACGCCGAAGACATCGAAAGCGTTCTGCCTTTCGTTGAAGAAGGCATGACCGACGTTTGCGAAGCCGTATTCTTCGAAGAGCGTCTGGTATCCGTAGAGCTGCCGACCACCATCGTGCGTCAGGTTGACTACACCGAAGGTTCCGCTCGCGGCGACACTTCCGGCAAGGTGATGAAGCCTGCCAAACTGAAGAACGGTACCGAGCTGTCGGTTGCTGACTTCATCGAAATCGGCGACATGATCGAGATCGATACCCGCGAAGGCGGTTCCTACAAAGGCCGTGCCAAATAAGCACTGGTTTTTGCGCAAAGAAAAAGCCCGACCATTGAGTCGGGCTTTTTTGTGCCTGATGAAAATTACTGCTTCAGGTGCTGCTTCAGTTCTTCCGAGGCCTGCAGCATTGCCGAACGCACTGCCGGTACCTGGCTGACTACGTTGAGCAAACCGTAGTCGTGGATCATGCCGTTGTAGCGAACCGAGGTCACCGGCACGCCGGCTTCGTCGAGTTTGCGGGCATAGGCTTCACCTTCGTCACGCAGCACATCGGCGCCGGCAGTCTGCACCAGTGCGGGCGGCAGACCCTTCAATTGCGCAGTGGTTGCCCGCAGCGGCGAGGCGTAGATCTCGTTCCGCTGGTTGGCGTCGGTGGTGTAGTTGTCCCAGAACCACTTCATCATGTTGCGGGTGAGGAAGTGCCCCTCGGCATACTGGTTGTACGAACCGGTGTCGAAACTGGCATCGGTCACCGGCCACAGCAGCAGCTGGAATTTGATCGCCGGGGTGCCTTTGTCTTTGGCCATCAGGGCGACAACTGCCGCCATGTTGCCGCCGACGCTGTTGCCCGCCACCGCCAGACGCTTGCCGTCGACGTTGATCTCTTTGCCGTGTTCGGCCACCCATTTGGTCGCGGCGTAAGCCTGGTTGATCGCCACCGGATAATGCGCCTCCGGCGACGGGGTGTAGTTGACGAACACTGCCGCCGCACCCGAGCCGACCACCAGATCCCGCACCAGACGTTCGTGGGTCGGGAAATCCCCCAGCACCCAGCCGCCGCCGTGGAAGAACATAAACACCGGCAGCTCGCCCTTGACCCCGGCCGGCCGGACGATGGTCAGGCTCAACGGTTGGCCATCGACCTGGATGGTCTTCTCGCTGACGTCCGCTTTGGGCAGCGTCAGTTTGACCCCGGACTGCGCGCCCGTCAGCACGGCGCGGGCATCCTTGGGTGTCAGCTGTTCCATCGGTTTGCCGGTGCCGGCATTCAGCACATCGAGAAACGCCTGGGTGTTGTGCTCAACCTCCCCGGCAAATGCGCTGTGGATGGACAGGGCGAGAAGGGTACCGGTCAAGACTTTGCTGAAAGTGTTCATATTCATTTCCTGTACGGGCCTGAGTGTCAGTGATTACACGGTGACGTGCAGACGCACATCGACGTTGCCACGGGTGGCGTTGGAGTACGGGCAGACCTGGTGGGCTGCGTCGACCAGGCTTTGTGCGTCAGCCTGTTCCAGACCCGGCAGGCTGATGTGCAGGTCGATGTCCAGACCGAAACCACCAGGAATCTGGCCGATGCCGACGTGAGCGGTGATCCACGCGTCGTCCGGGATTTTGCGTTTGGTCTGGCTGGCGACGAATTTCAGGGCGCCGATGAAGCAGGCCGAGTAGCCGGCGGCGAACAGTTGCTCAGGGTTGGTAGCCGCGCCACCGGCACCGCCGAGTTCCTTCGGGGTGGCCAGTTTGACGTCGAGGATGTTGTCGCTGGAGATCGCACGACCGTCACGGCCGCCAGTGGAAGTTGCGATTGCGGTGTAGAGAGTTTGCATGGTGTGAGCCTCATCAAGTGTGGTTTGTTGCGCTAATTGTTTGCGCGCTAACTAGGTGCGAAGTAAATGTACTTCGCTAATATTTAGTGCGCAAGATAAATTTTTGAAGAAAGCTCGAACCCGTACTGGGATCAGGGTGAGTCGTGATCTCAAGCTTTTGATATGGAAGGTTTTTTTGAATGTGAATCGAGAGGAAAATTTTTTCGGTGATAAGCCGGGAAGGGGGGACGCCTGCAGGCGCAAGGCTGCGCCCACAGGAAAGGGAGGCGTCTTAAGCGAGGCTGTCCTGCAAATGACCACGCAAGGCCTGCAACTCGGCTTGCAGGTTTTGCAGACGCTCCAGCGTGAAGCCACTGGCCCCCAGGATACATTGCGGCACGGTTCGGGCCTTGTCTTTCAAGGCGCGTCCCTGGGCAGTCAGTTCAACGATCACCACACGCTCATCTTCCCGGCTGCGGGTTCGGCTGAGCAAACCTTCACCTTCCAGCCGCTTGAGCAGCGGGGTCAGCGAGCCCGGATCGGTCAGCAGGCGCGTGCTGATTTCCCCGACGGTCAAACCATCCTTCTCCCACAGCACCATCATCGCCAGATACTGCGGATACGTCAGGCCAAGCGCTTGCAGGAGTGGCTTGTAGACCTTGGTCATCATCAGCGAGGTGGAATGCAGGGCGAAGCAGGCCTGATTGTCGAGCAGCAGGTCTTCGCAGTGGTCGGTGGTGTTGCGGTCGGTGGTCATGTCGGAGCCTTGAACGGTGATGCAGATGAATCTAGCGCTCGAATCTTTAATGCGCCAGACAATTGTGGTCGATGGCGACTCGGTCAGTGTCGGCCCAACTCCCGTTGCAGGGCCAGATCCCAAGGTGGCACGGGGCTGAAGCGGGTCTTGAGGTATTCCAGCAGCAGGCGGCTGCGGGAACTGGCCTGTTGCTGCAGTCGCAGCGCATAGATGCCAGCACTTTCCGGTTGCGGCAGACCGTTTTCGCAGAACAGTGGCAACAACTCGCCACGCAACAGGTATTCGCTGGCCAGCCAGGTCGGCAGATGTGCGATCCCGAGTCCCGCGAGCGCACCGCAAACCAGCGCTTCGGCGTTGTTGGCGCTCATGCGCACCCGCGCCGGGCGGTGCAATTGCATCTGCCCGTCCTGTTCGAAACGCCAGGCGAAGGGCGGGGCAAGGCCGTCCCAATCGAGGCCGTCATGCTCGCTCAATTGCGCGGGCTCGCTCGGCACGCCCCGGCGCTTGAGATAGTCAGGGCTGGCGCAGGCGATGCGCACCATGCTCGCCAGCGGTGTGGCGACCAGCCGGGTGTCGGCCATTTGCCCGGCGCGCAACACCAGATCGACCTTGCCCAGGTTCGAACCGTCCATGTCGACGAAGCTGTCGATCAGATGCAATTGCACATCCAGTCCCGGGTACAGCACCAGAAAATCGGCAATCACCGGTGCCAGATGCCGCCGTCCGAACGCCGCCGGCGCATCCACCCGGATCAGACCCTCCGGCGCGCTGCTCAGGGACACCGCTTCGGCCCGGGCCAATTGCAACTCGGCCACAATGCGCCGCGCCCGTTCGGCAAACGCCAGGCCGGCCGGCGTGGCGCGCACCGCGTGAGTGCTGCGAATAAACAACTGACTGCCGACAGCGCTTTCCAGACTGTCGATGCGCCGGGCGACAGCAGATGGTGTCAGCGGATGTCGGCGCGAGGCAGCAGAAAAACTGCCACTCTCCAGCACATCGAGAAACAGCCCGAGTTGTTCGGTCAATTGATTGGGGTTCATGAATCAGCTCATTGCCTATGCGGATTTGGCACAGCCATTGTGCGTTGCTGTGCGTTTCCGTGCCAGCGCCGACTGCGTAGGATGAACCGCCTGACGTATGAGGAATTACGCTGTGATCGAGTTTTTGTTGTACCTGTTGTTTGGCGCTGCCCTCGGCACACTGGGGGGAATATTCGGCATCGGCGGCGGTTTGATCGCCATCCCCTTGCTGGGCGTGTGGTTCGGGCTCGATCAGCAGATCGCCCAAGGCACGGCGCTGGTGATGGTGGTGCCGAATGTGATGCTGGCGCTGTGGCGTTATCACCAGCGCAATCGCATTGAACTCCGGCATGCGTTGCCGCTGGCGGTCATGGGGTTCTTTTTCGCGTGGATCGGTTCGATCTGGGCCGTGGGCATCGACGCGCAAACCATGCGCATCGGTTTTGTCGCGTTCCTCGTGGCATTGTCGGCCTACAACCTCGTGCGCATGTTTGGCGCGCGTCCGGCGGCGACCTCCGAGATGCGTTATTCATGGCCATGGCTGGGCGTGCTCGGCGCGGCGTCGGGCACCATGGGCGGGTTGTTCGGTGTCGGCGGGGCTGTGGTGGCGACGCCGGTGCTGACCAGCCTGTTCGGCACGACTCAGGTGGTCGCTCAAGGCCTGTCGCTGGCGCTGGCATTGCCGAGCACCGGTGTCACGCTGGTGACGTACGCCGTGCACCACGAGGTGGACTGGATGATCGGGCTGCCGCTGGCCATCGGCGGTCTGGCCAGCATCAGTTGGGGCGTGAAGGTTGCCCACGCAATGCCGGAAAAACTCCTGCGCGGGCTGTTTTGCGGGTTCCTGGTGCTGTGCGCGGTGATGCTCGCCTTTAAAGTTTGAAGCCTTCGACGATGTGCTCGGCCAGGCATTCGGTGATCGGCGACGGATTGTTGAGGTTGCGGATCAGCATGATGCTGGCCTCGGGCAGCAGCGGCAGATCCTCGGCGGCACCGAGAATGCGCATGTCCGGAGTGATCAGGCTTTCCAGTTGCGCGGTAATCGCCAGACCCGCGCTCACCACTGCCATCAACGCTGAAAGACTGGTGCTGTTATAGGCGATCCGGTATTCGCGGCCCATGGCGTCCAGCGCATTGCAGGCCCACAGGCGACAGAAGCAATCACTGTTGAACATCGCCAGCGGCAACGGCGTCTGTTCGTGGGCGCTGAAGTTCTGCGCTTCGGCCCAGACAAAACGCTCCTTGCGCAGCAGCTGGCCAATCTCGTTGCCCGGCTCGCGGGTGACGATTGAAAGGTCCAGATCGGTGCGTTGCAGCAGTTGTTTGGTCGATTCGCAATGCACTTCGATCTGGATCAGCGGATAGAACTGCGCGAAGCGCGACAGGATCCCCGGCAGAAACCGCATCACGTAATCGTCCGGCGTGCCGATGCGTACCGTGCCGACCATGTGCGGCTCGCGCAGGGTGTTGAACACTTCGCTGTGCAATTTCAGGATGCGCCGCGCGTAGCCGAGCAGTACCTGTCCTTCAGCGGTCAGGCGCACCTGACGCCCGTCACGCTCGAACAACTGGCGTTGCAACACGTCCTCTTCCAGACGCTTCATCTGCATGCTCACTGCCGACTGCGTGCGGTTGACCATTTCGCCGGCGCGGGTGAACCCGCCCTGATCGGCAATGGCGACAAAGGTACGCAGGACATCGGTATCGATACTGGGGTACGCCGACAATTGATGAATCTCCGTGATGCATGCCATCAGAAACATTCGTTGGATTGATCGTAGCGCCAGCGCGAGACTTGAGCCATCCCAAAAAGGAGGCAACACGATGAAAGGTCAAAGAGAGTCTGCAGGCGAAGAAAAATTTTCCGGCCATATCGTTTCCGATCTGTTGCACAAGTTTAGCCGGTGGTACGAATTGCACCGCGAACGTGAGCTGCTTGCCAGTCTGAGCGACGAAGCGTTGAAGGACATCGGGGTCAGCCGTGCCGATGTCGAACATGAGGCGATTCGGCCGTTCTGGGACGATCCGATGCATAAATGATGAGGCCATCGCTACACAAACCACTTTCAAGTGAGGTAGGTTGCGAGCAGACATGGAGGTACACATGCCCGCGACTCTGTCCTTCTCCCTTAAACAGGCTCGACGTCTGGCACTGGCTGCCCAAGGGTTTCACGGGCGCCAGCCGCCGGCTGTCAAGGCCATGCACCTCAACCGGCTGATCGAACGTCTTGGCCTGCTGCAGATCGACTCCGTCAACGCTGTGGTGCGCTCGCACTACTTGCCGCTGTTTTCCCGTCTCGGTTCCTATTCTGCTGACTTGCTCGACCAGGCTGCCTGGAGTTCGGGGCGACGCCGTTCGCTGTTCGAATACTGGGGCCATGAAGCCTCTTTGCTGCCGCTGTCGATGTACCCGTTGATGGGCTGGCGCATGCAGCGGGCCAGGCGCGGCGAAGACATTTATCAGCAATTGGCGCGCTTCGGCCGCGAGCAACAAGACACCATTCGCCGGGTGCTGGCGTCAGTCGAGGAGCAGGGCGCACTGGGCGCCGGCAGCCTGTCGACCCGCCAGGAAAAGGCCGGGCCGTGGTGGGACTGGAGTGCGGAAAAGCATGCGCTGGAATGGCTGTTCGCCGCGGGCGAAGTCACCGTCGCCGGGCGCCGTGGCTTCGAGCGGTTGTATGACTTGCCGGAGCGGGTGATTCCGGCTTCTGTGTTGCAACAGCCGTTGCCCGATGAGGCCGAGGCGCAGCGCGGTTTGCTGTTGCACGCGGCCGAGGCACTGGGCGCGGCGACGGAAAAAGACCTGCGCGATTACTTCCGCCTGAACCCTGCCGATGCCCGCCCGCGTCTGGCGGAACTGGTGGAAGACGGGAAGCTGCTGACCTGCGAAGTCGCCGGTTGGCGCCAGATTGCCTACTGCCTGCCCGAGCCGAAAATCCCGCGAAAAGTCGAAGCCAGTGCGCTGCTGTCGCCGTTTGACTCACTGATCTGGGAGCGCAGTCGCACCGAGCGGCTGTTCGATTTCCGCTACCGGCTGGAGATTTACACGCCGCAGGACAAGCGCGTTTACGGCTATTACGTATTGCCGTTCCTGCACAACGAGCGGATTGCCGCGCGGGTTGACCTGCGCGCCGAACGGGCGGCGGGGCGCCTGGCAGTGCATGCGGTGCACGAGGAAGCAACCGGACTGGATGACGCGGGGATGCAGGCACTGGCGCTGAACCTGCGGCGCATGGCGGACTGGTTGGGACTTGAGCGGGTGCAGCTCAATTGCCAGCGCGAAAGTGCAGGAAGGTTGCGAAGGGCGCTGGCTCAAGTCGACTGAGTCAGCGCCTATCGTCATTCAGCGACGAACCTGTTTCAGGGTTTCGGCGATCAGGAACGCCAGTTCCAGCGACTGATCGGCATTCATCCGTGGGTCGCAGTGGGTGTGATAGCGATCCGACAAACCATCTTCAGTGATCGGCCGCGCGCCACCGATGCACTCGGTGACGTTCTGCCCGGTCATTTCGATGTGGATGCCACCGGCGTAGCTGCCTTCGGCTTCGTGAACCTGGAAGAACTGCTTTACCTCGCCAAGGATCTGCGCGAAGTCGCGGGTCTTGTAGCCGCTGCTGGCCTTGATGGTATTGCCGTGCATCGGGTCGCAACTCCACAGCACCTGCTTGCCTTCGCGCTGCACCGCACGGATCAGCGCCGGCAGGTGATCGCCGACCTTGTTCGCGCCCATCCGGGCGATCAGGTTCAAACGGCCCGGATCGTTGTCCGGGTTGAGCACATCAATCAGGCGGATCAGATCGTCGGGGTTCATGCTCGGGCCGACTTTCACCCCGATCGGGTTGTTCACCCCGCGCAGGAATTCGACGTGGGCGCCGTCGAGCTGACGGGTGCGGTCGCCGATCCACAGCATGTGCGCCGAGCAATCGTAGTAATCGTTGGTCAGGCTGTCGCGGCGCACGAAGGCTTCTTCGTAGTTCAGCAGCAGGGCTTCGTGGGCGGTGAAGAAACTGGTCTCGCGCAGTTGCGGCGAGCTGTCCATGCCGCAGGCGCGCATGAAGGCCAGGGTCTCATCGATGCGATCGGCGAGGTGGCTGTACTTTTCGGCCAGCGCCGAGTTGGCGATGAAGTCCAGGTTCCACTTGTGCACCTGATGCAGGTCGGCAAAACCGCCCTGGGCGAAGGCGCGCAGCAGGTTGAGGGTGGCGGTGGACTGGTGATACGACTGCAGCAGACGCTCCGGATCCGGCACGCGGCTGGCGGAGTCGAAACCGATGCCGTTGACGATGTCGCCACGGTAGGCCGGCAGCGTCACGCCGTCGATGGTCTCGTCGTTGGCCGAGCGCGGCTTGGCGAACTGACCGGCCATGCGCCCGACCTTGACCACCGGGCAACCGGCGGCGAAGGTCATGACGATCGCCATTTGCAGCAACACTTTGAAGGTGTCGCGAATCTTCGCGGCGGAGAACTCGGCGAAGCTTTCCGCGCAGTCGCCGCCCTGCAGCAGGAACGCCCGGCCCTGGGTGACTTCGGCAAACTGACGACGCAGCTCGCGCGCTTCGCCGGCAAACACCAGCGGCGGGTAGCTGGCCAGCGTCTGCTCGACCTGGCGCAAGTGCGCGGCGTCGGGGTATCGGGGTTGTTGCTGGATCGGCAAGGCGCGCCAGCTGTCAGGGCTCCAGGGTTGGCTCATCACGGTCTCTAAGGTTCTACGCACGGACGGCCATGTTAGCAGTAATTAGTGCGTGACCTGCTCCCGCTGCTTCGCCGACAATCGCCGTTTTGCCACGGCACCACAGCGGTGCCATCGCGTCACCGCGCCCGGTGACCACCAGGAGACGAAATGACTGAGGAGCGCGTCGAGCGGTTGCTCGCCGAGGTACGGGATGAGTTCGGCGTGATTCGCGTGCTGGAAGTGGCCGACTACCGCTTTCTGGAGTTCGGCGATGCCATCGAGCAAAGCTGCGTGTTTACCGCCGACCCGAGCTGGCTGGAGTACGACTACACCCGGGCGATGCTGATTGGCGCGTTGTGCCATGAGCAACCGGAGAGTGCGTTGTTTCTCGGGCTGGGTGCGGGGACGTTGACCCAGGCCTGCCTCAAGTTCCTGCCGCTGGAAGACGTTGAAGCCATCGAGCTGCGCCCCGATGTGCCGCGCCTGGCCATCGAATATCTCGGGCTGGACGACGATCCTCGGTTGTACATCCGCGTTGGCGATGCAATCGAACTGCTGCCGACGGCTGAACCTGCGGATCTGATCTTCGTCGACCTTTACACCGATGTCGGCCCGGGCGCCGCGCACCTCGCGTGGAATTTCCTCGGTGATTGTCAGAAACGTCTGAATCCCGGTGGCTGGCTGGTGATCAACCAGTGGGCCACCGATGACGGCAAGCCGTTGGGAGCGGCGCTGTTGCGTGGGCTCTATCACCGGCATTACTGGGAGCTGCCGGTGAAGGAGGGCAACGTCATTCTGATCGTGCCGGCGGATCTCGATCAGGTGCTGGACATGCAGGCGCTGACTGCACGGGCTGAAGCGCTGGCACCGAAGCTGGGTTACTCGTTGCAGTCGTTGATCAACTGCATCCGTCCGGCGACCTGATCTTCACAGGCCTTTGAAAACGCCGGGCCTGCGCTCCACCAGCGAGCGCACACCTTCCTTGGCATCTTCAGTGGCCAGCAACTTCTTCACCAACGGCGGCAAGCTCTTAGCCGCCGCAGTTTCGCCTTCATAGCGCGCCTGACGCGCCGACATCAGCGTCGCCTGCACGCCTAGCGGCGCCTGTCGGGCAATCCGTTCGGCCAGTTCGAGGGCGCGAGGCAGCAAGTCTTCGCTGGCCATGACTTCCTGCACCAGGCCCAGGTGCAAGGCGTCATGGGCATCGAACTCATCGCCGGTCAGCAACCAGCGCATCGCATTGCCCCAGCCGGCGACCTGATGAAAGCGTAAAGTCGCACCGCCGAACGGAAAGATCCCGCGCTGCACTTCCATCTGGGCGAAGCGGGTGTTGCTGGCGCACAGGTTGATGTCGGCGGCGAGCATCAGCTCGATACCGATGGTCAGGCAATAGCCCTGCGCGGCGACGATCACCGGTTTACTGACTCTCGGTCCGACGAACACGCCCCATGGATCGCAACCACCGGGCGGCACCTGCCAGCCTTGGGCGAGGGCGGAACTGGCGTTGACCAGATCGAGCCCGGCGGTGAAATGCTCGCCATGCCCGAACACCACGGCCACCCGCGCATCGCTGTCGGCTTCGAATTCGCCGTAGGCCAGTGCCAGGTCGTTGAGCAGGTCAAGGTCGAAGGCATTGCGCTTGGTTGCTCGGTCCAGGCCGATCAAATGCACGTGACCATGGCGCTCGCGGCTGACGCGGCCGGGGCAGGGCTGATTCATGGGTGTTTCCTCGGAGGGGAAGAAAGGGTGCAGCGACCACATGCCGCACATCGGTGAATCGTTTAAGCGCCATCGCCCGCAGGGCCGGGCCTTTGAAAAATAGACCGTCGCACGATTATCCGCAAAACCCCGTTACACAGCGGTGACAACTGTTTTTTCTCGATAAAAAAAGCTCCCTTTTCGGGCAAATTCCGGTATAGTGCGCGCCGGCCTTTAACCGGGCCGCGTTTAGGTAGCGCAATTCCCCGAAGTCAGCTTCGGCTGCACGTCCGCACTGCGGGCTCTTCCTTGACGATTCTTTTTCATTCATTCGTTTTCGCAAATCCCCGCCGACAAAGCTGCCAGGGCGACTCTTGAGTCTCAACACGGCATGTGCAGCTTTGGAGCATGGGTCTTTGCGGATGCACTTAGAGGCAGACCCATGACCCAGGAAATCGGCGGCTTCGCCGCTCTTGAACTTCATCCCAATATTGTCGCTGCAGTAGTCGCTACCGGCTATGAAGAGCCTTCGGCCATTCAGCAGCAGTCGATCCCGATCATCCTCGCCGGTCACGATATGATTGGTCAGGCGCAAACCGGTACCGGTAAAACCGCTGCCTTTGCCCTGCCTATCCTGCACCGCATTGATCCGTCCAAGCGCGAGCCGCAAGCTCTGATCCTGGCCCCAACTCGTGAGTTGGCGCTACAAGTTGCAACCGCTTTCGAAACCTACGCCAAGCAAATGCCGGGCGTAACTGTTGTGGCTGTCTACGGCGGCGCGCCGATGGGCCCACAATTGAAAGCAATCCGTAATGGCGCACAGATCGTTGTCGCCACTCCGGGCCGTCTGTGCGACCACCTGCGTCGCGACGAAAAAGTACTGCAGACCGTGAACCACCTGGTTCTCGACGAAGCAGACGAAATGCTCAAACTGGGCTTCATGGACGACCTCGAAGTCATCTTCAAGGCCATGCCGGAAACCCGTCAGACCGTATTGTTCTCGGCGACCCTGCCGCAATCGATCCGTGCCATCGCCGAGCGTCACCTGCGCGATCCAAAGCACGTGAAGATCCAGAGCAAGACTCAGACTGTTACCGCGATCGAACAGGCTCACCTGTTGGTTCACGCTGACCAGAAGACCTCTGCCGTTCTCAGCTTGCTGGAAGTGGAAGACTTCGACGCTCTGATCATGTTCGTGCGCACCAAGCAAGCGACCCTGGATCTGGCCAGCGCCCTCGACGCCAAAGGCTACAAAGCCGCAGCGTTGAACGGCGACATCGCCCAGAACCAGCGTGAGCGCGTGATCGACTCGCTCAAGGATGGCCGTCTGGACATCGTTGTGGCGACCGACGTAGCCGCCCGTGGTCTGGACGTTCCGCGCATCACCCACGTATTCAACGTGGACATGCCGTACGATCCGGAATCCTACGTGCACCGTATCGGCCGTACCGGCCGTGCCGGTCGCGAAGGCCGCGCGCTGCTGCTGGTGACTCCGCGTGAGCGCCGCATGCTGCAGGTTATCGAGCGTGTAACCGGTCAGAAAGTTGCCGAAGTGCGTCTGCCGGACGCTCAGGCCGTTCTCGATGCCCGCATCAAGAAACTGACCAACAGCCTGTCGCCGCTGGTGGCTGACGCCGAATCGACTCACGGTGATCTGCTGGATCGCCTGACCGCCGACATCGGTTGCACCCCGCGTGCCCTGGCTGCCGCTCTGCTGCGCAAGGCCACCAATGGTCAGGCGCTGAACCTGGCAGCTATCGAGAAGGAACGTCCACTGGTGCCGAACAGCGCGCCACGTGGCGACCGTCCTGAGCGTTCCGGTGATCGTCCGGACCGTGGTGATCGTGAGCGTCGTGCACCGATGCCGCTGGGCGAAGGCCGTGCCCGTTGCCGTACCGCGCTGGGCGCGCGTGACGGTATCGCGGCGAAAAACCTGCTGGGCGCCATCCTCAACGAAGGTGGTCTGGCGCGTGAAGCCATCGGTCGCATCCAGGTGCGTGACAGCTTCAGCCTCGTCGAGCTGCCGGAAGATGGTCTGGACAAACTCCTGACCAAACTGAAGGACACTCGCGTTGCCGGCAAGCAGTTGAAGCTGCGTCGCTACCGCGAAGATTGATCCGCCTCTGGGCTGATTGATCGAACAAAAAAATCCCCGACTGGTTCGGGGATTTTTTTTGCCTGCGATTCGAGCCGGGACCGAGCTCGTCAGCCGAAGCGGTAGATGTCCATGCCCAGCGCGCCCATGGTGAACCCTTGGTGCGCAATGCCGAAATCACCACCAGCGCCACGAGCGAAGTAGAGCGGTAACAGGTGCTCGTCACTCGGATGGGCGCGCACGGCGCTCGGCGCTTGCTGGCGGTAGTCGTGCAGGGCGGCTTCATCGTTGGCGGCGAGCTTGTCGACCATCCAGTCGCGGAAATCCCGTGCCCACGGCTCTACGCTTTCCGGGCCGGCATGCCAGTCCAGTTCACGCAGGTTGTGGGTGATGCTGCCGGAGCCGATCAGGAGAATGCCTTGTTCGCGCAGGCCTGCCAGCGCCTGGCCGACACGTGTCTGCAGTGCCGGGCCGCCACGGCTGGGCAGGGAGACCTGAACCACCGGGATATCGGCTTGCGGATACATCAGCGACAGTGGCACCCATACGCCATGGTCGAAGGGCCGTTGCGGATCGAGGCGCGCGGGCAGGTTGTTGGCGGTCAGCCGTTCAGCGACCGCTTGGGCCAGTTGCGGATTGCCCGGTGCCGGATACTGCACTTCGAACAGCGCGCGGGGGAAACCGCCGAAATCATGCCAGGTTTCCGGTTGCGGATGGCTGCTGACCAGCAGCTCATGGCTTTCCCAGTGGGCGGAAACGATGACGATGGCTTTCGGGCGTGGCAGTTCGGCGGCCAGACGCGCCAGGGCCGGGCCGCTGGCGCCGGGCTCCAGCGCCAACATGGGCGAGCCGTGGGAGATAAACAGGCTGGGAAACATGGAAGGGTTCCTGAGCGTTAAGATGGTTCATCTTCAGTCAGTTCATTGATCTAATTCCAATATAAGTTTTAATGCTTTTTGATCGAATTCTTAGGGGGGAAGCATGCAGCCGGAGTTTTGGCACAAGAAGTGGGAGTCGAACCAGATCGGCTTTCATCAGCCCGAAGTGAACCCTTATTTGCAGCGACATTGGTCCGGTCTGGCAATCCCGCCTCAGTCGCGGGTGCTGGTGCCGTTGTGCGGGAAAAGCCTGGATCTGTTGTGGCTGGCCGGTCAGGGGCATCGGGTTCTCGGTGTTGAGTTGTCCGAGAAGGCTGTCGAGGATTTCTTCCGCGAGCAGCAACTACAGCCGCAAATCAGCGAAGAGGGTGGCTTCAAGGTTTATCGGGCCGGGGTGATCGAGTTGTGGTGTGGGGACTTCTTTGCCTTGTCCGCGAGCGATGTGGCTGATTGCACGGCGCTGTATGACCGGGCCGCGCTGATTGCCTTGCCGGCGCCGATGCGCGAGCGCTATGCCGCGCATTTGCTGAGCATCCTGCCGACGGGCCTGCGTGGTTTGCTGATCACGCTGGATTACGATCAGGCTCAGATGCCTGGGCCACCGTTTGCGGTGACAGATGGTGAGGTGCAGCAGCTGTTCGGTGGCGACTGGGCGGTGGAGGCGCTGGAGGGACAGGATGTGTTGAGCGAAAGCGGGAAGTTCCTGCAGGCGGGAGTGACAAGGCTGGAGGAGCGGGTGTACCGGCTGGCCGCTCAGTAACAGGCACAAAAAAGGCCCGCATCACTGCGGGCCTTTTGTTTGTAGCCGGGCTGATCAGCCGCGACGACGCAGGGCGTCGATACGCTCCTCCAGCGGCGGGTGGCTCATGAACATACGGGCGAACCCCTGTTTGATGCCACCATTGATGCCGAAGGCGTTCAGGGTGTCAGGCATGTGCACCGGCAGGCCCTGTTCGGCACGCAGGCGTTGCAGAGCGCCGATCATCGCGCTGGTGCCGGCCAGGCGGGCACCGGCTTCGTCGGCACGGAATTCCCGTTTGCGCGAGAACCACATCACGATCGCGCTGGCCAGGATACCCAGAACCAGTTCGGCGAAAATGGTCGCGATGTAGTACGCGATACCCTGGCCTTCCTCGTTCTTGAAGATCACCTTGTCAACGAAGTTACCGATGATCCGCGCAAAGAACATCACGAAGGTGTTCACCACGCCCTGGATCAGCGCCAGGGTGACCATGTCGCCATTGGCGACGTGGCCGATTTCGTGGGCCAGCACCGCTTTCACTTCATCGGGCGAGAAACGCTCCAGCAAACCCTGGCTGACGGCAACCAGTGCGTCGTTCTTGTTCCAGCCGGTGGCGAAGGCGTTTGCTTCGTAGGCCGGGAAGATCCCGACTTCGGGCATCTTGATCCCTGCTTCCCGGGACAGTTGCTCGACGGTTTGCAGCAGCCATTGTTCGTGGCGGGTGCGCGGCTGGGTGATGATCTGGGTGCTGGTGCTCATCTTCGCCATCCACTTGGAGATGAATAGCGAGAAAAGCGAACCGGCGAAACCAAAGACTGCACAGAAAACCAGCAGCTGACTGAGGTTGAGGTCAACCCCGTTGGCCGCCATGAACCCGTTGAAGCCGAAGAGGCTCAGGGTGATGCTGGCTATCAGCACGACCGCCAGGTTAGTGGCCAAAAACAGCAGGATGCGCATCATGGTTGTAGAAATCTCCTCAAGCTAAAGATGTAGCGTACTGCGGGGTATATAAGGTGCGGCACCGGGCGATTCAACCGGGTGACTATTTCAAACTGTGTCCTACATCGGGTTCTGCAGTGTGCGGGACATTTCCCACCCCCTGAGCCGACATGGACGACAGCCATGCGCCGCCCACGGCCATTGCGTCAAGCTCGCGTGATCGATACGAATCGAAAGTGTAGAAGGCGTACGGAAGGGGGCAGGGCAGAAGTGTTGCTGAATCAGACAGTGCGCAACGAAAGGCTCGTTACGCACCGATGTCCGGTTACTGGCGGTAGGACTTGAGGAAGTTGCCGATGCGTCCGATGGCCATGTCCAGGTCATCGACACGGGGCAGGGTCACGACACGGAAGTGATCCGGCCACGGCCAGTTGAACGCCGTACCCTGCACCACCAGCAGCTTCTCGGAGAGCAGCAGGTCGAGCACGAATTTCTCGTCGTTGTGGATCGGACAGACTTTCGGGTCGATTTTCGGGAATGCATACAGGGCGCCCATCGGCTTCACACAGCTCACGCCGGGAATGTCGTTGAGCAACTCCCAGGTGCGGTTGCGCTGCTCCAGCAGGCGGCCTTGTGGCAGCACCAGGTCGTTGATACTCTGGTAGCCGCCGAGTGCGGTCTGGATCGCGTGCTGGCTCGGCACGTTGGCGCACAGGCGCATGTTGGCCAACATGTCGATGCCTTCGATGTAGCTATGGGCGTTGTGTTTCGGTCCGGAGATAGCGATCCAGCCGGAACGGAAACCTGCCACGCGATACGACTTCGACAGACCGTTGAAGGTCAGGCACAGCAGATCGGGTGCCAGGGACGCGGTGCAGATGTGCACGGCATCGTCGTAAAGGATCTTGTCGTAGATCTCGTCGGAGAACACGACCAGGTTGTGCTGACGGGCCAGTTCCAGCATGCCCAGCAACACTTCCTTCGAATACACCGCGCCGGTCGGGTTGTTCGGGTTGATGATCACCATGGCCTTGGTGTTCGGGGTGATCTTGGCCTTCATGTCGGCCAGGTCCGGGAACCAGTCGGCGCCTTCGTCACACAGGTAATGCACCGCGTTACCGCCGGCCAGGCTCACGGCAGCGGTCCACAGCGGATAGTCCGGCGCCGGCACCAGCACTTCATCGCCGTTGTTGAGCAGCGCCTGCAACGACATCACGATCAGCTCGGACACGCCGTTGCCCAGGTAGATGTCTTCGATGCCGACACCTTCGACCTGCTTCTGCTGGTAGTACTGCATCACGGCCTTGCGCGCGCTGAACAGGCCTTTGGAGTCGCTGTAGCCTTGGGCGGTCGGCAGGTTGCGGATCACATCCTGGAGAATTTCGTCCGGCGCTTCGAAACCAAAGGGCGCCGGGTTGCCGATGTTCAGCTTGAGGATGCGATGGCCTTCCTCCTCCAGGCGTTTGGCGTGCTTGAGCACCGGGCCGCGAATGTCGTAGCAGACGTTGGCGAGCTTGTTCGATTTGCTGAACTGCATGGCGATGTGATCCCGAAAATGAACGATCCAGGCGGCGAATGGACAACCGTGCTGGGAATCCTGCGTCTTCACACAGGCAGGCGTCTTGAGCGGCGGTTTCCAACAATCCGTTTGAATGCGCAGGATCCCGCTGCCAGACTGGCGTGTGACGAGGCGCAATCATACGTGCCGCCCGATCCGTGGAAAAGGTACAGATCGGGCTTTTTCAGCCGCTGAGGTGTGATGATGGAAAAGATAGAAAAGACCCTGGAAGAATGGCGCGCGATGCTCGACCCGGAGCAATACAACGTGTGTCGTCTCAGTGCCACCGAGCGACCGTTCTCGGGCAAATACAACGCCACCAAGACCGACGGTGTCTATCACTGCGTGTGCTGCAATGAGCCGCTGTTCGATTCCAAGACCAAATTCGACTCCGGTTGCGGCTGGCCGAGCTTCTACGCACCGATCGGCGAGAGCGCGATGACCGAAATCCGTGACACCAGCCACGGCATGATCCGCACCGAAGTCAAGTGCGCCCGATGCGATGCGCACCTGGGCCACGTATTCCCCGACGGCCCGCCGCCGACCGGGCTGCGTTACTGCATCAACTCGGTGTGCCTGGATCTGGTGCCGCGCGAGTAACCGATGCGGGCGATCGACGGATCGCCTGTCGGATAATTGAATTGCACACAATTCAATTGCTCGCTATTTTTGCAGCTTCTCAACTTTCCAGAGTGCGCACCATGAGCGATAACCTGCTGACCATCCCGTGCACCACCATCAAGGGCGAGCAAAAGACCCTGGCCGATTTCGCCGGCAAGGCTGTGCTGGTGGTCAACACCGCCAGCAAGTGCGGTTTTACCCCACAGTACAAGGGCCTTGAGGAGCTGTGGCAGACCTACAAGGATCAGGGCCTGGTGGTGCTGGGCTTCCCGTGCAATCAGTTTGGCAAGCAGGAACCGGGCAACGAGGGGGCGATCAGCGAGTTCTGCGAGTTGAATTACGGCGTCAGCTTCCCGCTGTTCAAGAAGATCGAAGTCAACGGTAACGGTGCGCATCCGCTGTTCGTGCAACTGAAAAAACGCGCGCCGGGCGTGCTGGGCTCCCAGGGTATCAAGTGGAACTTCACCAAATTCCTGATCGGCAAGGACGGCCAGTTGGTCAAGCGCTTCGCCCCGGCCACCAAGCCGCAGGACTTGAGCCGCGAGATCGAAGCCCTGCTCAAATGAATGAACTGTCAACCGATGCCCTGAAGCTCGACAGTCAGCTGTGCTTCAAGTTGTATGCCGCCTCCCGAGCGGTGATCCGTGCCTACAAGCCGATGCTCGACCAGCTCGGCCTGACCTACCCGCAATACCTGGCGATGCTGGTGCTGTGGGAGTGGCAGGAAGCGGCACCGGAGCAACCGACCGTCAAGGCGCTGGGCGAGCGCCTGGCGCTGGATTCCGGGACACTGACGCCGCTGCTCAAGCGTCTGGAGCAGTTGCAACTGGTGCAGCGACAGCGTTCGGCGCGGGACGAGCGTGAGGTTCACTTGAGCCTCACGCCTGAGGGCCAGGCGCTGCGCGAGCAGGTCGGGCCGCTGAAGGACCGGTTGCTGTGCGACAGCGGTGTGGACCTGGATCGACTCAACGAACTGCGCACCGGACTTGACCATCTGTTAGGGCAAATCAAAGCGCTGTCGTAGTCGGTATCCACTGATCCAGCAGCGCTGCCAGTTCCTCGCGGCGAAACGGCTTGGCCAGGTAGTCGCTCATGCCTGCCGCCCGGCAGCGTTCACGCTCCTCGGACATGGCGTTGGCGGTCAGCGCCACGATCGGCAAGTGGGGCCAGCGGCCGCTCTGGCGGATCTGCCGGCTCGCTTCGTAGCCGTCCATCACCGGCATGTTGCAGTCCATCAGCACCAGGTCGAATTCGTGGTGTTCCAGTTGATCCAGCGCTTCTGCACCATGGGCCGCGACGATGACCTCGCAGCCGAGTTTGCCGAGCATGCCCTTGGCCACCAGTTGGTTGACCGGGTTGTCCTCCACCAGCAGCACCCGCCCGCGGCGTTGTGACGGCGTACTTTCGAACCGCGCACGATCGATGGTGATGATGTCCGGTTGCAGGGTTCTGCGCAGATTCTGGTACAGCGCGTTGCGTGCCAGTGGGCGGGCCTGCTGTTGCAGTGGAGCGAGGGCGGCAGCTTCTTCGCCGGGCATGAAGCTGCCGTAGGCTGTTACCAGCAGGATCGGTGCCGTCATGGTCGGCCGCAGACCGAACAGGCATTCGGGGCAGTCGGTGATGATGATGTCCGGCTTCAGGCCAATCAGCGAGTCGTCCATCGTGCGCTGTTCGTACGTCAGGCCCCAGACCGGCAGCAGGCTGCGAAGCAGTTCCGAGAGGCCGCTGGCCGCTGTGGAAATGGCAAGAACGTTGCCATGCAGCGGTGCCGGAATGACGGCGCGGGTATGACAGGGCAGCGGCAGTTCGGCACAGAACTGGCTGCCGAAACCGACTTCGGAGCTGATCGTCAGGCGTCCCTCCATGGCTTCGCACAGGTTGTAGGTCAGTGCCAGGCCCAGACCGGTGCCGCCGTACTGGCGGGTGATACCGGCCCCGGCCTGGGTGAAGGGCTGGAATATCTTCACCTGGGCTTCCTGGGCGATGCCGATACCGGTATCGCATACCTCGATGCGCACGCCGTCCTTCCAGGTCGACAGACGCACATCCACCCGGCCGAAGCGGGTGAATTTCAGTGCGTTGGACAGCAGGTTGCTGACGATTTGCCTGACCCGGGTCGGGTCGCCGAGTACCAGCGCCGGAAAGTGCGGATCGATCAGACACGTCAGCTCGACGCTGGGTGCGGCGTTCTGCGACAGCAGGTTGGCCGTGTCTTCGATCAGCGAGCCCAGATCGAACGGGATGTGTTCGAGCTCCAGTTGCCCGGCATCGAATTTCGATAGATCAAGAATATCGTTGAGCAACTCCACCAGCACCTTGCCCGAGTCGTGGGCGATGGACAGTTGCTGCTGCTGTTCGCCGGTCAGCGGGCCGTCGAGGGACAGCGCGATCATCCCCAGCAGCCCATTGAGCGGGGTGCGGATCTCGTGGCTCATGTTGGCCAGGAACGCCGAGCGCGCTTCGGCCATGTCCAGCGCCGTGCTGCGGGCCACTTCCAGTTCCTCGTTGGACTGACTGAGGCGGGCATTGATGGCCTTCAGTTCGGCGGTGCGGGCCGACACGATGTCTTCGAGTTGAGCGAGGTAGTCGGTGAGGCGGTTTTCCGCGGTGCGCCGTTGCTGGATTTCCGTGGCGATGTTCTCGAACTGCTGGTTGGCGACCTTCACCAGCACGCCGATCTCGTCGTTGGCGTGGCCACCCGGACATTCCAGCGTGGTCGGTTCGGCACTGCGCGGATCGCGCCCGCTGAGTTCGCGGATCACCCGCACCAGCGGCTTGGTCAGCATCACATAGAACAATGCCAGCAGGATGCCGGTCAGGATCAGGCTACGGGCGAAACCGTTGAGCAGCGTGACTTCGGCCCGGCGCAGGAAGCGGCTGCCGAAGGCGTAGGTATCCACTTCCAGACTCAGGGTGCCGAGAGACTCATTGGGCAAGTGGTCGAGATAGAGCCGGTCTTCGAACTCGCGTTTGGCGCCGAACAGGAAGTCGCTGATGACCCGGTAACCGCTTTGCAGCTCCGGCCGCTTGACGCTGGCCAGCACCGTCTGGTTGTTGTCGGTCAGTTGCGCGGAAATGATCGCCGGTGAACGCAACAGGCCCAATGTGAGTTCCTGGGCGAGCTCGGCGTCAATGTTGTAGGCGATGCGTGACGCCGGGTTGTGGCTGATTTCCAGCAGAGAAAGGATTTCACGGTTGATGGAGGCGTCTTCACTGGCATAATCGATGCCAATTTGCAGCAGACTGAGCAGCGTGCCCAGAATGAACCCGACCAGCACGGTAAGCCTGGCTTGCTTATAAGACAGCCGGTGGGTGAATTTGATATCCATGGGGTGTTGAACCACTTACGTTTCCCTTCGCTGCTCAAGCATAGTCGATCATGCATGGATACCGGAGTTCCCGCATCGCCTTGTAACAAGGGCCGGGACGGGTGTCGAACGCTATCGGTTGTCGCTGTATCGCCATCATCACTGTGAACCAGCCCGAGGAGAAGACGTGGATTCCCGATTGAATGCTTTTCTTGAGCGCGCCGAGTCGGTTCTGGCGCGGATCGAACCGCTGCTGCCGGCACCACGCCCGGTCATCGACTGGGGCACTTGCCTGGCCGCCCGCTGGCAACGCGATGGACGCAGCGGCTACCTGCTGCCACTGGAAGTCAGTCTCGACATGCGCCTGTCAGACCTGATCGGTGTCGATCGGCAACTGGAACAGCTGGGGCGCAATACCCAGCAGTTCCTCGACGGCATGCCGGCCAACCATGCGCTGCTCTGGGGTTCGCGCGGTACCGGCAAATCCTCGCTGGTGCGGGCATTGCTGGCTGAGCACGCCAAGGCAGGCCTGCGTCTGATCGAGATCGAGCGCGATCACCTGGCCGACCTGCCACGTGTGGTGGAGCAGATCGCCAAACTGCCGCAACGTTTCGTGCTGTTTTGCGATGACCTGTCGTTCGAGTCCGGTGAGGGTGATTACCGGGTACTGAAAAGCGTGCTGGATGGCTCGCTGGAGCAGGCACCGGACAACGTGTTGCTGTACGCCACTTCCAACCGTCGCCACCTGGTGCCGGAAAAGGAAAGCGACAACGAAAACTGGAAACGCGTCGACGGCGAGCTGCATCCAAGCGAAGCGGTGGAAGACAAGATTGCCCTGTCGGATCGCTTTGGCCTGTGGCTGTCGTTCTATCCGTTCACCCAGGAACATTTCCTCAATGTCGTCGAACACTGGATCGGCCAGTTGGCCGCCAAGGCCGGGCTGACCTGGCAGCGCGACGAACAACTGGACATTCTCGCCGTGCGCTGGGCAACCGGCCGTGGCAACCGCAACGGACGTTGCGCGTACCAATTCGCCCGCTACTGGGTGGGACTCAAATTGCTGGAGCACAAGGCATGATTGATTTGCAACAAAGCGGCCAGGGCCTCGAAGGTTATGGCATGTTGGCCGCGCAACTGGAGTCGCTGCTGGCGGACGAGCGCGATTTCATCGCCAACGCCGCACAGTTTTCGGCATTCCTGTTCAACCAGCTCGATGATCTGAACTGGGCCGGTTTCTACCTCAATCGTAATGAAGAGCTGGTGCTCGGCCCGTTTCAGGGCCAGATCGCCTGCGTACGCATACCGTTCGGTCGCGGCGTGTGTGGCGCTGCGGCGGCCAGCCTGCAGACCCAACGGGTCGAGGATGTTCACGCGTTTCCCGGTCACATCGCCTGTGACAGCGCATCGAACAGCGAGCTGGTGGTACCGCTGGTCAAGGAAGGTCGCCTGATCGGTGTGCTCGACCTCGACAGCCCGAAGCTTTCGCGTTTCGGTGCAGACGATCAGGCCGGTATCGAACGGCTGGCGGCGATTTTCCTGCGCCTGACCGACTGCTGATCACGCCGCAAGCCCCGCCTTGTGCAACACGCCAGCGGGGTCGACCGCATCGATCTGTTGCGGGTCGAGGAAACGGCTGGCGTACTGCAGGTACAGGCCCTCGCGGATGAACAGGCCGAACAGCTCGGCATCGATGTGCGCCTCGCGGCACATGGTGGCCATGATTCCCAGCGCTTCGCTGAGAGTCTTGGCCTTTTTGTAGGGGCGGTCGGCGGCGGTCAGTGCTTCGAAAATATCGGCGATCGCCATCATCCGTGCCGGCAGGCTCATTTCTTCGCGCTTCAAACGTTTCGGGTAACCGGTGCCGTCCATTTTCTCATGGTGGCCGCCGGCAATTTCCGCCACGTTGTTCAGATGCCCGGGGAAGGGCAGATGGCTGAGCATCAGGATCGTCTGCACTATGTGGTGATTGATGATGTAACGCTCCTCGCGGGTCAGGGTGCCACGGGGGATGCTCAGGTTGTACAGTTCGCCGCGATTGTATTTGTAGCGCGGGACGTCGAGTTTGAATCCCCACCGATTGTCTTCCGGAATCAGCTCGCTGTCGGCGCGTTCGAGCAAGTGCTCGGGCTTGTCCGCCAATAACCTTTCGCTGACCGGCAGCGTCGGCGTCGACGTGCGTGCCTGGCGTCGGTTTTCCTCCCATGAAACGCCCAGGCGATCATCCAGCGTGCGTGTCCAGGTGCGTTGTGCAATACCTTCAAGACGCTGCAGGTCGGCATCGGCCATGGTCTCACTGCCCAGGTTGCAGCGGGCGACAAAACTGAAATCGTCATCCAGAGCCGTCAATGTCGCGTCGCGCAGGCGGGCCAGTTGTCCTTCGTCACCCCCCGACGCCAGCGCTTGCCAGTAGCTGATCCACGCATCGCGTTTGAGCACTTCGAAGCGGGTGCGGATTTCATGGATGCGATCGTTCAGGGTTTCCAGTTTGGTGGCTTTGTCGACGACGTATTCCGGGGTCGTGACTTTGCCGCAGTCGTGCAGCCACGCGGCGATATGCAGGGCTTCCCATTCATCTTCGGTGGGCTGGTAGTCGCTGAAGGCCGGGGCCTCGCTGGCCGCCGCGGCATGGGCGAGCATCAGCGTCAGTTCCGGTACGCGCTGACAGTGGCCGCCGGTGTAAGGGCTCTTGGCATCGATGGCGCCGGCCAGCAGTTGAATGAACGCATCGAGCAGCTGTTTTTGCCGGGCTTGCAGGCGCTGGCTCTCGATGCACACCGCTGCGGCACCGGACACCGCCTGCAGAAAAGCGATGCGGTCGGGCCGCAGCTTTTCCAGGTCGAGGGTGGTGCCGCTGTCGTTGAGCAGCAACAGCAGCAGGCCGACCGTCTCGTTGTGTCGGTTGTGCAGGCGCAGACCGATCAGATGGACCCGTGGCGTGGCCATGGCCAGCAGGACCTTTTGCAGGTCGGCGGCCTGTTCGAAGCCCAGGCTGCTCACGGCGTTGTCGGCACGCCCCAGTTGCTCGAACCACTCGGGGCTTTGCGTGGCATCAAGGTTGTAGCCTTGAACATCGAACTCGGCCAGTGTCCGGGAACTGCCATCGATCACCAGACCGTAAGGCTCCATGCGATTGCCATCGTTTTCGCGCAGATAAATCAGGCCCGCCTGGGCCTGGGCAATCTGCACCGTTTCGAACAGAACCCTTTGCAGCAAAGGGGCGAAGCGGGTTTCGGCGGTCAGGCTGTCGGTGATGCGAAAGAAGCTGGCCAGGGTGTCTTTCATGCGTGCCATCGACAGGCTCAACTGATCGATCTCCAGCACCAGCGAGCGCCGGGTCACCGGGAAGTTGAAATCGAAACTGCGGATTGCATCGGCCTCCCTGACCAGTGCATGCAGAGGTTTGACCAGAATCCGCGAGATCAGCCAGCCCAGTGGCAGGCACAGCAACAACGTGGCCAGGGTGATCAGTGCGCCTTGCCAGCGCATGCGATAGGCATCGACCAGTAACTCATCCTCCGGGACCAGCAAGGCCAACTGCAGGCCTGTCGGTCCGCCTTCCTGCAAGTGGCTGCGGGCGACGATCCAGCGTCGCCCGTCGGCTTTCAGTCGATTGCTCTGGTGTTCACTGGACAACAGGGCATGCAGGCTCGGGCTCAGGTCGGCCGCCCGGGCCAGGCGGGCGGTCCGGTCGTCGACGATCAGCCGGCTGCTGTCGGGATACGCCACGGCGTTGCCATCGGCATCGAAGAGGACAATTTCGGTCGCCGGCGTCACCACATGCTTGGTCAGGGTCGCCGACAGCGCGTCGAGGGTCAGGTCGGCAGCAATCACCGCGTGTTCACCGCTGCGTCGGGCGAGAGTAGTGCCGACATTTCGGGTGGAAAAAAATACGTAGGGCTCGGTGGTGACTTGCTCGTCCTGCTGCTGCGCGAGTGTGTACCAGGCCCGGCCGCGCGGGTCGTAGGCGTCGTCCTGATTGTCGGTGCGACCGAGCGCGGTCAACGCCCGGTCGAAGAACAGCGATTGCGAGCGGGCCTTGCCGCTGGCGTCATGCTCGATGCTCCAGACCTGATACGCCGCTGCATCCGGCGCCTTGAGCAAGGCTTTCAGTGATGCGGTGCGCAATGGCCGCACCATGAAGAAGTCACCGTTGTCGTAACCCAGATACAGCGAAGCGAGGTCCGGATTGTCCGCCAGTGACTGGCTGAACGGCTTGAGCAAGGTCAGGCGTTGTTCGAGGGTGGTGGCCCGGGATCCCGGAGTGTCTGCCAGCAGACTCAACAAATGCCGGATCGGTGCATAGGTCGATTGCAGATCGACGCGTACATCCTGTTCGATGCGTTCGAAGAGCTTTTCGCCGCTCGACAGAATGATCTGCGTGGTCTGCCGGTAGTTGAACAATCCCAGCACCACGCCGGTGAGCAACAGCAGAAAGGTGAACATGACGCTGATGTGCACGTGCAATGGGAACCGGCGTTGTTCCGGGCGCAGTGGGCTGGGCATTGCGGACTCTCCGTGTTGATAAACACACTGCTCAGCGTTCAAGCATAGTTAAGGCCCGCTCACTCTGCTCTGGTCGGATGTCATCTGTCGTTGCTCAAGTGCTTTCTCCAACGCATTTTCCAGTTCGAGGATGGCGTCATGGCTGTCTTCGCAACGGCGCGCGATCTCGCTCTGCGGCAATGTCTGCAGACAGGCCTGTTCAAGTGCATCGCAACTGTCGATCAGGCGGGTGGCCTGAGCAATGCGTGCGGCGCCTTTGATCCTGTGCGCAATCTCGGCCAGTGCCTGGTGGTTTCCTCCTCGGGACAGGGCTTGCAGGTCCTGGCGGTCCAGGCGACTGCTGTTGAGCAGTTCGGTCAGCAGTCGCCGGACCTGTGCCGGGTTTCCACCCGTCAGCGAGTGCATTCCCTGCAGGTTGAACGCGGGTGTGCGGAACAGTGGCCGTACGCTGTCGACCCACTGGCTCAAGACGCTCAGGCTCAGGGGTTTGAACAGGCACTCATTCATGCCGGCCTGTCTGCAGCGAAGGATCTCTTCCGGTTGGGCATTGGCGGTAAACCCGAGCACCGCGCAGGCCGGACGCTGCGTGAGCCTTTCGTGACGGCGGATCGCACGGGTCAGTTCGTAGCCGTTCATGACAGGCATGTTGCAATCGGCAATGACCAGGTCGAATTCGTTGTCTTTCCATAATTCCAGTGCGCTGCGCCCCTCTTCGGCGATGCTGAAGCGATGGCCGAGGTACTCCAGTTGCTGGCACATCAGCAGGCGATTGGCTGGATGATCGTCGACCACCAGAACGTTGAGTGGCGTCAGGGCGGTCTGGATCTGCGGTTCCTGTTTCGGGTTCGTCACTTCGGCGGGCAGGATTGTCAGTGGCAACGACACACTCACCTGTGTGCCGATCCCCGACTGGCTGCTCAGTTGCAGTGTTCCGCCCATCATTTCGCAGAGGTTGCGACTGATGACCAGGCCCAGGCCGGCACCACTGATTGCCCGGCACTTTCCATGGCGAGCCTGGGCAAAAGGCTCGAAGAGACGCCGTTGATCCTCGGCAGTGATACCTATGCCGCTGTCCTGTACGGTCAACTGCACCCGTGAACATTCAGGGGGCTCGCCGGCCACAAGCTCCAGCGTGATCCTCACTTGCCCATGTTCAGTGAACTTGATCGCATTGCTGATCAGGTTCGACAACACCTGCTTGAAGCGCAGCGGATCCAGATGCACGTCGACGTCCAGTTCGGGAGGGGAGAGGTTCAGCACCAGGCTCAGATGCTTCTGGCGAGCCAGGCCTTCGAATATCCTGATCACCGAGCCGATGGTTGCAACGAGGTTGACCCGCTCGGGGCTCAGGCTCAGGCGCCCGGATTCGATTCTGGCGATATCCAGAATGTCGCCGATCAGCCCCAGCAGGTCCTTGGCCGAACTGTAGGCGGTTTCGATGCTGGAGCGGTCCGGATGTGTCTTGTCCAGGCGTTTGAGGGTCAGTTCGAGCATGCCGATCACCGCGTTCATCGGTGTGCGGATTTCGTGGCTCATGGTCGCCAGGAACGTACTCTTGGCCCGGTTGGCTTCATCCGCCCGTTCCTTGGCGGCGCGAAGTTCGTCGAACAGTTCATGTCGCTCGCTGATGTCGATCCAGCCGCCGATGATGCCCTGAACTTCACCGCTGGAGTCGCGGTACGGCAGGATCCAGTGGTAGATCGTCAGGCGCCGGTTACCGATGTGCAGGGGCCGGTCGAGCACGAGCGGCTTGCCCTCACTCACCACTCGCTGGTAATCGGCCTGAAAGACCCGGGCTTCGAAGGCGTTGTTCAGTGCGCCCTCCATGACGCTTTTGCCAATGACGTCCTCGCGCCGGGCATTGAAGGCTTCGAGGTAACTGTCGTTGCAGCTTTGCAGCAGTCCCTGTCGATCACGTACGTAGATCGGGTGTGGCGTACCGTTGAGCAAGGAGCGCATGAACTCCAGTTGATCGTTCAGGGCGCGTTCGGCTGCTTTGCGCTGCCTGATCTGGCGGCGCATGTAGGCATTCCACAGCAGTGACAGCAGCAGGAGCAGGCCGGCTCCGCCGATGACCTGGTAGAACAGACGCCGATACTGGTGCCAGGCGCCCTGGGAAAGACTTGAATAGCCGCGCCAGCGACCATTGATGATGCCCAGTTCCTCGGGCGTGATGCTCATCAAAGTCTTGTCGATGATCGAACTCAGCTCCGGGTTGTCACGGGCTGTTGCCACGGAAAATGCCGCCTGACTCGTGCCGATGGTGGTGGTGATCTGCAGTGGCTGTTCGAAAATGTGTGAGGCGATGAAATAGTTGGCGATCACCAGCGAGTTCACCGCCCCGTCGACCTGGCCTTCGTCGAGCAATGCCACCGCACTGAAGGTGTCCGGCGTTTCGATCAACTGGATGCGCGGAAACTCGCGGCGCAAGTAGCCGATCATCGGATTGCCCTGGGCTATGGCAAGGCGCTTGCGCTTGAGCTGCCCGAGATGCGTCGGGCTGTCGGCAGCTTTGCGGGTCAGCAGGACGTAGGAGTTTTCAAGGTAAGGACGACTGAACCTGAGGGTTTCCTCCCGTTGGGGCGTGGGCAGCAGGGCGGCGATCAGGTCGACCTGATGATTTTCGATCTGTTTGATCATCTCGGCGTCACTGCGGCTGCGGTGGACTTCGAAGCGCAGGCCGGTGCGCAGGCGGATGAGTTCGAACAGGTCGGCGCTGATGCCGCGAAAATTGCCGTCGGTGTCGAAGAACGTCAGGGGGGCGAAGGCCTCGTTGACGACCACGCTTACCACCGGATGTCTTTTCAACCATTGTTCTTCACGGTGGGTCAGTTGCAGTTTCTGGTCAGTCAGCAAGGTGTCGCTGCCGGCGCTCCAGCGTTTGGCGATGTTTTCCCGCTCGCTGGCCGGGACGGCCTTGAGCACGGCATCGATGATGCCCAGCAATTGAGGGTTGTCGCGACGCACGGCAAAACTGAAACCATGGGCTTCGTGCTTGCCGAAGTTGGCCATGCGGATGTTGTTCAGGTATCCCTTGCTGATCATGTAGTGAGTGGAAATGGTGTCGCCGAGAAACACATCGGCCTGATCGAATGCCACTGCGTTGATTGCATTCTGGTACGACGGGTAGGCCGTGATAAGGGCTTTGGGGTACAAGGCCTTGACCTCGTCCAGCGGCAGATAGTGATACAGCATGCTCAGCCGCAGACCGGCCAGTCCCTCGCTCAGTGAGCGGGTTTCGCCTTCGCGGGTCACCAGTACCGGTTGATCGATGGCGTAGGGTCTGGACAGGACGAGGCTGGCGTTTTCCGCTTCCAGCCCATTGGACGTCCCGAGCATGTCGATGCTGCCATCGATCAGTGCCTGTATCGCGGCATCTCGTGTGGCAAAACGCTTTACCCTGACAGGCAGACCGGTTGCCTGGCCGACCAGGCCTGCGTAATCGGCCGTGAAACCTTCGTAGTCGCGGCCGCTGGAGGTCATGTCAAAAGGCGGATAGTCCGGAGCGGATGTACCCAGAATCAACTCGTTGCGCTTGTGCAACCAGCCTCGTTGCGAAGGTTCAAGCACGTCCGGCAGCAGCCTTTCGGTCGCACGGCTGATCAGGGTCAGGTCTTGTGAAGTGACGGACATGGCGCTTGCAGGCGTGATTAGCCCCAGACATGCACTCACTACAATCAGACAGTTCTTTAGACGGCTGGGCATGTTGGCTCTCACACGAGTGCGTTACGTTTGGCCATTTCGATAAGTTCTACAAGGGACTTGGCCTTGAGTTTCTGCATCAGCCGTTTTTTGTAAGGTTTTCAGATGTATACAATAGGAGCTCAATTACCGGTCAGAGGGCGCCATGCCTATAGCATTCAGCTATGCACGATTCTCCAGTGCCATTCAAAAGAAAGGCTCAAGCCTTGAGCGTCAGCAGGCAATGGTCGGCAGCTGGTTGCTTCGACACCCCAATTACGATTTGGGTGACATCACGTTCCAAGACTTGGGCAAGAGCGGTTGGAAGGGCGATCACATCAAAGACGGCGGTGGTTTTGCTGAGTTGCTGGCCGCTGTGAAAGCTGGCGTGATTCAGGCGGGGGATGCTGTTTTGGTTGAGTCTATCGACAGGGCCGGCCGCTTAGACACTCTGGATATGCTTACAAGAGTGATCGCTCCGATTCTGGACGCTGGCGTATCCATCATTACCCTTGATGATAATGTCGTCTACACGCGCCAGAGCTTGGATGGCGGTTCTATCTACATTCTGCTGGGCAAAATCCAAGCTGCTCGCCAGTACAGCGATAATTTGAGCCGTCGTCTCACGGCATCCTATGACTCTCGCCGTAGGCTTGCGGCTGAGGGGAAGACGCCCAAAAGAATTACGCCCGTATGGCTTACCTCTAACGGTGTAGTGATCCAAGAGATCGCTGATCAGGTCAAACAAGCCTTTGAGTTGTACGCGTCAGGACTTGGTAAAGCAGTCATTGCAAAACGGATGCGTGAGTCTGGTATTGCTGCACTAGCTAAAACGTCTGGTCCAGGTGTAGAAGGCTGGCTTCGTAATGAGGCTGCGATAGGGCGCTGGAATGGCTGTCAGGTTTACGAACCAATCGTCGACATCTCACTGTTTCAACTAGCACAGATCGAGGGCGAGAAACGCAAGACTGCCCCACGGGCAAAGACAGCCGCGCATTTTCTTGTGGGGTTGGTGAAGTGTGGATGCTGTGGCAACAACTTCATCATGCGCACCATTGGAGGTGTTCAGGTTTCCATGAGGTGTAGGAAGCGGCAGGAGCTTAAAGGCTGCGACAACAAGAAAGTGATTCCGAAGGAAATCATTGATACGGTTTACAAATACACATCCGTCACTCCTGCCTTGGAGGTTGTGAATCGTGAACACAACGGCGTGAATGAGAAGGAAATCATTGCGGCTGAGGCCAAGCTACTTGAAATCTCAAAACAGATGCAGGAGCTATCCTCTGCAATTCTCACTGTAGGTGCCATTCCAGAGGTGTTGTCACAGCTCCAGCAAGTGCAGGATTCACGGGAAACAACCGAGCGACAATTAGCAGTGCTCAAGGCAACTGTAGTTCCGTCAGCTAACGGATGGATCGAGCAGGGCAAAGTGTGGGCGCTTGAGCGAAACGATCCTCAGCGCCTTTCCGCTATGCTTCGGAGTGTTGGTTACACAATCACGATTCATCCTGACGGTCGTCTAGTATCGGACTTTGGTTCGTATCGGTATGCGGGTGTTGATCGAAAGGAAAACCGATACAGACTGATGCAGGGCGACAAGCTCATGTTAATCCTGAAAGGGCCAGATGAGGATTACCCGTACTGGGAGCCTTTTGAGGACGTGGCAGGGGAATCGACGTGGGATGAGGCGGATTATGAAAACCTGAGACGCCAGTACGAAACATCAGAGTGAATTGGATGGTAGGTTGGTCGAAGGGGGGCTCGAAACCCCTTCGAAACCTCCCAAAACTCGGAAAAAACCTTAGCTGCTTTTGCAACTTTTCAATCCTCCATGCCAGACATTTCCAATGTTTACGGGACTTAACTGGTTTCCCAACCAAGCACAGGGCGTATTCCGCGACGTAAATCAGTTTTCATCAAAGATTTGCCCACCGATGGGCGAGAAATCGATTGAGTCAGGTATTGCAAGACCCATCTCCTAGATCAACAAGTTCACGCTGCGTCAACCTTTTAGATTGACAGAAAGTGGCGCCTCGTGTAGAGTTCAGACCCTCAGCCAAACATGCCGACTACGTCCCGCACCCATACAGTGCCAGATGATCGGTAGAGTGTTGTCTGCGATCTACCAAACTAACCGGCACAACCCCGAGGGAATTGCCTACTGAAACGAACTTGAATAAGGAGAACAATCTCATGACCGAATCATTCTGCAAAATGCCACGCCCCCTTATGGCTGCCACGCAATGGGTTAGCTTAACAACTGGGGAGCACTTGCCACTCAGTGGACAAGACAAAATTCTTTGGGTGTGGATGAAAGACCGGTACGACTTCTTCACCGCCCAACGCAAAGACTGGTTTGATAACCAAGATGAAATAGCCAAGCTCACTGGTTGCAGTGTCAGCACGGTGAAGCGATTCATTGGTCTCTTGAGTAAACATGGTTACATGAAAAAGACTCAGCGTCGGATGCATGGGTGTGCTCACTCCAACAGTTACACCATCGTCCAAGACTTGATGCTGGCGCCTGTTGTAAAAGCTACGCCTTCGCCACTGCCATTGGTGCAGCAGATGCAGGAAGAGCGTTCAGAATATGCACCAATCATATTCCCTGTATCGGTGACATACACGAAGCCAGTGGTCGTACCTCCTGAACCGGTGAGCTTCCATCCGAGCGTACAAGACTATTCGGATGATGAGCCACAGTGGGTAGTCCGAAGCTCAGGTTGACACCTGCCGTAGCTCGTCCTGATACCTGTCACAGCTCATTCTGACACCTGCGGTAGGTCACATTGAACCTCGTGGGGTAGGTCAGGATGAGCTTGTAGTAAGAACGATATTTAACAAGAACGAATAGCAAAAACGATTAACAAGAACCTTGCACCAAAAAATAGAGTCAAGATCAAAGACAAGAGCTTGATTTGATTTTAGTGTTTTGTTGTGTTGCTTGACCGGTAGGTCATGGGATGATTTGCATGTGCGTATGAATTGTTGAAAACTTACGTTTTCAGTGCGAGAACAGTGGCGAAGCCAGAAAGTAGTAACCTTTCAAGCTCCGCTTGGCTGATACCATTATCAGTAAAGCTGATCAGTGTGCTGAGAGCGTTACATCTGGTGCTGTGTAGTTACAGTGCATCATCTATGTCATCTACTGTGACGGTGAATTTTTCGTTTGCTTGGTTGATGGTTAGTCCCGACTTCTTGCAGGTAGCAATACCTCGCCGATAAAGGTCGTTGATCTTCTCTTTGTCATTGTTCTTAACGGCTGTCGTGAAGTAGTTGACTAATATGCTGGCGGTATTGCTTGAGGTGTCTGTCATTATCCTTAGCGTGGTTGATGGGTACTTATTCTTCGCAGCAACTGCTTTCATCTTGACTCCAGCGATATCGCTAGAACTGTCCATCATCTTTGCGTTTATGTACTTTTGTGAGGCGAGGAAACCAACGCATTTCGAGATGTCGTTTTCTTCTTCGGATAGTCCCCCTGCAAGGCAGGAGGTGCTGAGTGCAAGCAGGGCTGCTGAAAGAGTCAGTTTTTTCATAGAGTCATGTGTCCTTTCGATGGTGCTGGCTTACCGGATATAGAAGTAGAGGAACGCGACAACCAGAATCACGAATATCACTCGCCCCTGAAGTACGTCGTAGTTTAGTTCGTCTTTCTTGATCTGCTGGTACGTATCGGTGTCACTCAGCCCCTGTGTTTTGTAAAGCATGATCTGATTAATCTGCTTGTCGATTCTCTTGTTGTGGGCGTCATTGCTTCGCATGGTTATCCCCCATACCAGCAGCCATAGCCCTCCTGTCAGCACTGTCATGATCACGTGCAGGATGTGATTCGTCGTCTTCTTCTGGTTGGTGAGTACAAACAGTTTTTCGTTCATGGGCGTCCCTGTTCGGTGCTAGCTGGGTGAGCAGCGAGGATACCAATGTATCATTTGGTGTGTCATCATTTGGTGTGTTCACGATTGGGGTACATCCGACCATCATTTGGGGATGCAGCCAAATCAGAATCTGAGAAAGGGCTTCGGCCAACGCATTCGAGAACTACGCGCCAGTCAGGGCTTCAGTCAGGAGGCTTTCGCTGATAGGTGCGGGTTCGTTCGTACGTACATGTCACGAATTGAGACGGGCACAGCCAACCCCAGCCTAGATGCGGCCAAGGTACTTGCTGATGGGTTGGGAATGACCCTGTCAGAGCTCCTACATGGGCTCTAGCGATCTACAAACGCAAACTCAAGGAATGAGCCGTGACAGACAATCCAGACGCCCACATAGCCACAGCGGACGTATTAACCCTACTTTGGCACAACCAGCACGCCATAGCTGCTGCAATCGAAGAGTTGTCCCGTTGGGCTAAAGCTAGTGGGGCAAGTGACACCTACAACAATGCACTCAACGCATTGCAGACTCTCGATGCTAACGCATCAGCCATCACCGCTGGGATTCTCAAGCTCCGGCAATAATCGCTATCAAAGCAGTAGACGCCGGCAAGCTGTTCCGTCAGCCATCACTACTGAAGGCGGATGACTTGAGGGCTATCGCGAACATGACGCTCCCTGCGAAAATGAATGTCGTCGGTCGCCTGTCAGCCAAAAGAATGTCACAGCGAGTACGTGTCATATCTCTCAAGTGGTTCGACTAGGCTGGGGGTAGTCAGTAGTCTGTGCTCAACAAAAATTTAATGAATGAGGGCTTCGACAGTTATGACTACGATTCCCGGGTTTTGGGATGTTGGCCCTCACGATCCTGTCGACGTTGAATCGATATGGCAAGAGTTTGTGAGATCAGTTAACGGCCACGTCATTGAAGACTTGGTACGCCATCCTAGGACGTTTGAGAACGCGGACTTTCTCTTTCCCGCAGTTCCGGCGGTAGTAGAACTCAAGGAAATCAAGACAGAGTTCGAGAAATCAGAAGCCTTCACGAAAGGCTTCGAGTTACTTATCCATCGTTTGATCGATGAAGACCCTAGTTGGCACCCAACTGGCGATTATCCGAAGTGGTTTTCAAGTGAGGTGATACGTCTTTTTCGCCCCCCGCTTTCGCGAATTCTCAAGAAGGCGAACAGTCAGATCAAAGAAACCAAGAAGCACTTTAAGATCGGTAACCCCACAGGCACGCTTGTGTTGGTGAATGATGGATTTACTGCCTTAGAACCACATTTTGTTCAAGCCATCGCATGCGACCTTCTTGCCCACTCTTACTCTTCAATAGATTGTTTTGTTTACGTCACAGTGAATCGATGCGTCGAAGTGGAAGGAAGCAATGTGCCGCGACTGCTCTGGATACCGAAGTACAGCGACCGCGCCTCCGATACGCTCGTAACCTTCATAGATGATTTGGGGCGCAGATGGTTTGACCATCTGGAATCCAGAATAGGTCTCTTCACCCAGCCCAGAGAGGAGATTGATCAAGGAAGCGGGAACGCAAGAACGATTGTTTCTCGTGCCGTCGTTCTACCTGAGGAGGAAAAGTAGACTGCCCCTTTTTTCTGTATTCAATTAGGTACACCCTTGCGACCACTTGTCGGTGAATACGTATTCTGTATTCATTAGGGTTGCTATTGGGTAATGAGTACATTCATACTCCTAGCCTCTAGAGGCAAATGAATACGGGGGTGAGCATTATGGCAAGCATCGGGTACATCAGGGTTTCATCGGTCGATCAGAACACTGGTCGCCAGTTAGACGGCGTTGCACTGGATGAAGTGTTCACTGACAAGGTGTCAGGAGCGACAACAGGCCGTCCTGAGCTACAGGCAATGCTTCGCCACATCCGCAAGGGTGACGTTCTTCACGTCCACAGCATCGACCGTCTGGCTCGTTCATTAGAAGATTTGTTGTCTCTGGTGAAAGGGATGATTGCAAAGGGGGTTGCTGTTCAGTTCCACAAGGAAGGTCTTCACTTCACTGGCGAAGCCAGCCCTATGCAGGAACTCATGTTGGGCCTGTTGGGCAGCGTCGCTCAGTTTGAGCGTGCATTGATCCGGGAACGTCAGGCAGAAGGCATCCAGAAGGCCAAGGCAGCAGGCGTCTATAAAGGGCGTGTGAAGACTGTTGATGACGCCGCTATTCGTAAAGCAATGGCTGAAGAAGGGGCATCATTTCGCAAGGTGGCAAAGGCTCTTGGAGTGAGTTTGAGCAGCGTACAGCGAGCAATGAAAAATTAGTCTCCCTGACGGCCCTGCAAGCTCGCTTAAGGCGGGCTTCAGTGCTCAAGATGCCAGTGGGGCGGCTTGAGGTAGCACGCTTCGTACGGCCTTCTACGGCTTGTGGTGGCAGTGACTTATTTGTCGATTTCGTGGGTTTCTATTTACTACCATCGCATTGTGTTAAGCAGCTCTGATGGGGCGATGGATATGGAACAGACTTACTTTTTCTGGCTGCTACAAAATCGACCCCACCCTCTAGCCATTCCCAGAAATCGGCGGGGCCAGGAACTGGCTGGATCGAGTGATGTAGAATACGTCGCCTGCTCACACCTTCAGTTTATTAACCGCCGTGCATGGTGGCAGTACTTTGGTGTGCACAGGTCTTGATTTACAGCACCACATCTCGTTCTCCCAACGCAATTTCTAACATCTGTCCTGGAGATAGTCTTTGCGAGTAATCCGCATCACTAAAGTACTTATCCGGTGAGAAAGTCAGCCAACACCGAAATTGGACACTGCTAGCGGAGGGCGGCCTAGGTGTCGGAAGGTGGGTCTGTCACTTTTCTGGGGCGTCTTTACATGAACCTCAATGGGAATTTCTCATTTTAAATCAGTGCCTTGCAGGGAATCCAAAAAATGCCAGCTTAACTAGATAAGGATGATCCTTAACTCATCGTAATAATGAGCGGGGGAGCATTGACAAAAGTCTCCAAAATATTATTCTAAATTCGGAGTTCTTGGCGTACAACAGTATGCATGAGGGCAAAAAACAGGAAAGGAAGACCAGTTTTATGAGCAATGTTGATAATGCCGAAGAGAAATTAAAGGTTTTGCTTTCCGATATAAGAGCGAATATAGCATCGATTGAGAGTGAGGAGGATGCTAAGGTCCAAATCATAAACAGGATGTTTAATGAATGTCTGGGTTGGTCTTTCACTAAATTTTCATGTGAGAAAGAGCACGCATCTGGTTTTTCTGATTATTTGATGAGGATAGGCGAAGAGCCATCGTTGATAGTTGAGGCTAAGAGAATTGGCATTCTTGAAATAGATTCAGCGGTTATTGATAAGCTACGAACTCTTAAGATTTCTGGTACATCATTAAAGAAATCGATGCCCGGGATACAGCAGGCTTTTATGTATGCCAGCGACGCGGGTATCCCTGTTGCAGTCGTGACTGATGGCCTTCGTTGGATTGTATTCAAAACTTGGGTGCAAGGTTCAAGCTACAAGGAAAAAGAAGCTTTTGTATTCCCGTCTTTGGAAGCAGTAGAGAATTCGTTTAGTACTTTTTATGATTTGCTGTCTTATAGCTCGTTTGTGGATAAGACGTATAATCTATTATTTGATGGTGTTCATAATAGCCGTCAAAATCTGAGCCTGCCTCTCAAGGCACCTGTTGAAGTGGATGAAATCGGTATTCTTCAAAAGTCGTCCATTGCCTTTGATTTAGAAAAGATATTTAATGGTTTTTTTACTCAGCTAACCGGCGATCAAAACTCTGAAATCATGAATGAGTGTTTTGTTGAGTCGAATGAAAGTCGAATTGCAGACTACTCTCTGGAAAAAATAACCAATAGCATTTTAAACAATATGCCGACTGATAATAACCGCGTCGGCAGTGAGCTAAGTGAACTAATTAAGGGCAATGTTCAAGCTGAGTTGGCCTCGGATTCCGACATGTCGGTGTTTATTGTTGGCCCTACAGGATCGGGAAAAACAACCTATATAAATAGGTTTTTCTCAAAAATTCTTCCATCTGTAACTCGAGAAAATTGTTTAACATTGAGCATTAATTGCTTAGATGCGACTGGTGATGAGGGAACTGTCGCGGCCTGGATTACTGAGGAGACTATAGTATCCTTAGAGAAAATCTTATTTGAAGAAGGATATCCTGAATACAATGATCTTCTTGGTATGTACTTTAGCCACTATAGAAGGATGGCTGCTGGGCATTTTAAGAAAATCTACGAAAATAACAGAGAGTTATTTGATGAGAAGTTTTCCGCTTTTCTTGAAGGAGAGGTAAGAGCAAATCGCGAAGGTTATCTTGAAAGCTTACTTCATTTTGCGATTCACAATCGAAAAAAGCTTCCGATCATAATTGTTGATAATACAGACGAATTTTCGCTAGAGTTCAAGACTAAAGTATTCCAGCTTTGCAACTCTTATAGGCGAAAAGTTAAGTATTGTATGCTTATGTTTCCTGTTACGGACAAGTCAGCCTGGAGCTTTTCCAAAACTGATATATTCACAATTCACCAATCTCGTTCTTTCTTTTTGCCGACACCATCTCCAAGGGAGGTCTTTAGAAAGCGAATTGAGTTCCTTAATAAGAAGCTAGTTACTGCTGATGTTGCGGAGAAAAAAGAATATCTAACTAGCAAAGGTATTAAGATCGAGCTGAAGGATGTCAATAAGTTTGCTCAGGTTTTGGAAGATGTCTTTGTTGAGAATGATTTTACTGCTAAAACGCTGGGTGAGCTAACAAACTACAACATCAGATCAATCATGAGTCTTTCTAAAAGAATCATAACATCACCTGTTATGAAGATTGAAGACCTGATTGCTACTTACGTAACAACTGAGCCAATAAGCTATAATAAGTTTATCGATGCTTTAATACGTGGTGATTATGAAGCCTATCGGGGTGTGACGGGCGAAGACGGTGGGGTCATATCGACATTTAAGGTCAATTCTTCAAAAGTTCACTCCCCGCTTTTGATGCTGAGAATTCTTGCCTTGTTAAAAGCAACAAGAATCACTGGCAGGGATGTGGAGGAAAGACATTTAACAGTTCATTCTGTGGTGCAGTACTTTGAAGCAATTGGGGCAGACGTAGTAGACCTGCAAAGGTGTCTAACGGAGCTAGTCTCTCTTAAACTAGCTGAGCCCTACGACCCATCCGTTAGTGTGCTTAGCGACAATCAAAAGCTGGCTATTACTTACAGGGGGCTAGCTCATTATGATCTATCCACTAGGAATAATGTGTATTTTTATCAGATGGCTGTCACCACTGGTATAGCTGATCCAGAGACCGCATCGAATATCCGGCAAGTTTACAAATCTAGCCGATCTTTCGTAGATAAGAGCTCCGCAGTTAAGAAGCTCTTCTCGTTCTACTTGCTGAGCGAAGACGTAAAGTTTATAGCTTCCACGCAGGATAGAGAGCAGTTTGACTGTCAAAGAGAATTGCTTAGAGATATTAAGTATTTCGGTATTGGTAGAGCTGCACGTCAGGGTAGTGAGATCGAAAGGTTTACTGAACTGCTTGGGAAGCAACTGATTGGGCAGGTAGCCAATTATGATCCTGAAAAAGATTTTGGATTTATGTCTATCAAGGAGGTTGGGCAGGACGTCTATTTTAAGAGAGCTAATCTTAAGGTGGATAGTGTAGATGATATTTACGATTCGGATGTCGTGCACTGTACCTTGGGTAAAGGGCCAAAAGGAATTGTGATTGATACCATCGAGAGTCTTGTTGAGGGCAGGAATAACCTGCAAGAAGAGGGTTGCGTAATTAAGGCTTATGACTCAAAGCGTGGTTTCGGTTTTGTATTGGTGGGCGAGTCCTCTAACGAGGCATTCTTTCATCGAACAGCTTTTCCACAAAACTTTTACGAGCGGATTAAGGTAGGAGTAGAGTTTATGGCGGAGATAAGATCGAAAGAGGATGGAAAGTTGCAAGTTAGGCGTTGCATTGGGTTGCTCTGAATCGCGTGTGTTTTGTTTTTCAGATGTAAGCCCCCTATTTCTTAAGAGGAATTGGGGGCTCAGTAGTAAAATTTGCTGGAGTTTAAATTCAATCAAAGGCGTTGTTAAGCGTCATCCGTCACGGTTTATTGTGCTCAGTTGCTTATAGTAGGGGATGCCTTTGTTCTGTATGTACTCGCGTACAACCAAGGTGTAAGCATCGGCATTCTGTCGTAAATGATGTTGACGTCAGAGGCAGCGCTAGTACCGCCTGCCGCCATCTAGCCCAGCTGTTTGTTAAGTTCCTTGTTATCTTCCATAGATGTACCAGTAACGGGAAATGCTTGCTGTCGAATGTTCCAAGTGTCAGTAATCTGGTCAAGAGTCTTGCGAGCAGCAGCTAAATATTGAGAGTTGTGTCTGTTTTATAGTTGGGTTCTTGTGTTAGGTCTTGCTCTGGAAGTATCACCAGTTAACGATTTCCTCTGCTGCTTCCTCGTCTCTTTTTTAGGGCAAAAGATAAATTTCGAGCCAAGCAAGATGACCAATGGTCTTTTTTGAAATGAAAGACCAGCTTATATTTAGTGAGTCTTCGAGCCCGTGCGTCAGGGATTAACGGTGTCCCTCACCATTCCAGATGCAGCGTTCGGCATGGTAATATAGAGTTTTGCCGTGCTTGGGGAAGCTTGTGGGTATCAAGGAATATTTGAAAAAACTGCCATGGTGGGGGCAATTAATTGGAGCCGGGCTTTTGTTCGTCGTCGGCCAAATCGCTTCCACCGTTATTCAAACCGGCAGTCTTCCTAACTGGCTGTCTAATTCGATTTCATGGATTTCTCCTAAGCTTTCATCAGCAGCTAGTGTCCTCATGGCAAAGACCTTCCCTCTTTGGTTTGTGTTGCTGATGGGCTGCCTAGTAGCGTTAGGTGCGGGATTTTCTGTCCTTATCGTTGGTAGAAAGTATCGAGGAATTAAACATCAGTTCGACGCTCTCCACCACAGTAATAGTGAACTTATGCAGGAGCATAATACGCTGAAAGAGGCGAAGGAAGCTATTGCGAGGGAACTTTCAGATTTGAGGAAAACCCATGCAGATGTATCTGGTTCTCTAGCCGGTATGAAAAGCCAGCGTGATGATGCGCTTAATGAAGTGAAGCGTCTTAAGAGTAAAAGTCCAAGCCTGCTACAGGGTTTCGCTTCCGCAGCTCCTCATGATCAGAGTCCGCGCTCGACGATCCTTGGAACAAGTTTTCCGAGAGGTATTAGGGTTCTGTCTGAGAAAGAGAGGCAAGAGCTCGACTGTGCAGATATTCTAGATAATGTGATGTTGTGTACAATTAAAGAATCAGCTGCCAGTATTGAGGATATTCAAAAATTAACCAGCCTGCCCGTACAACAGCTTGAGTCATGTCTTAAAATATTGAGCAATAATAATTATGTTCAAGCGATTAAGTTTGGTTGGCGCCCTCGCTATCAACTTACTCCAAAAGCTAGGAAACACTTCAAGTGCAAGGAAAATGGTATAAAGTCTGAGTTGTCTTTTGTCATGGGAGATAGCTTGTTGTAGGGCTGGGCTACTCTATATTCACACCCTAGCCTGAATTGGGCAATTCACGACACTACCAAGGCTAGGGTTCTGGTAGTACCGCTCTAGGGCGATGCTGCTACAAAGCCCTGGAAGGCTTAGGGTGTCCTTGTGTACATATGGAATTCTTGCTTATAAGTGCTGACGGTCTTGTTGCTGAGGAACATGCCTTTGGCGATTTCCTTGTTAGTGCGACCTTGGGCAAATAGTTGCAATACCATTAATTCCCGGTCATTAACGGCTTTGAACAGTTCCAGCTCCGTGTAGCGCACATCATCGCTGCGCACCGGGTTCAGGGCCTGACTGGGGAAGTAGTTGTAACCGGAAAGAACAGCCTTGATGGCGCTGACCAGTTCACTCAGGTCTTCCTGCTTGCACACATAACCCGATGCGCCGGACTGCATGCAGCGAATGCCGAACAGTGTGGGGCACTGCGCGGTCAGTATCAGTGTCTTGAACGGAGAGCTCATGGCATTGAAACGGGCCAGAACTTCCAGACCGTCCAGCTTCGGAATGCTGATGTCGAGAATGATCAGGTCGGGGGCGCATTCACGAACCATTTGCATGGCATCGACCCCGTTATCGGTTTCACCGACGACTTTGTAACCTTCATGTTCCAACAACATTCGAACGGCAAGACGAATAACGGGATGATCGTCGACGATAAAAACGGAGTTCATATAAAGTTCCATGCGGGCGCGAATAAAGGGCGCACCTTAGCTCAGTTGGATGAGCGGTCGCATGAAGCCCCAGTGCTTCAGTGGCAATCTAGGATTGTTCCTACAAGTAAAGAGGAATAAGACTACGCGTGAACTAGTTTTGGCTTAGGTAGAGAGTAGGGTTTCAAGTTCGGCTTTCATATTGCAAGACAGTGCCATTTTGAAGAAGCAGCTTGTTTAATGTTTGTCGTCCATCCGTGGATTGTTGTTTCGGGTTTTGACGGCGACATAGAGTGCAACTGTCAACTTGAAGCAGGAAGCTTGTTGCGCTCCCGCAATTCGCGCCCGACCGGTCAAGGCTTTGAACGGTCGGGCAGCGACTCAATGACTGGAACGCCCCGTCATTTCCAGAGCCATGTCACTGGCGTAGCTGTCGGTCATGCCGGCGATGAAGTCGATCATGCGCAGGAACGATGCGTGCAACGGGCCGTGTGGATCTGGTGCGTTGTTGCCCAGCAAATCGAGAATCCTGCGGCTCTTGAAGGACGGTGTACGGCCGTTGTGCTGTTCAAGGGCGGCGCCGCAAAACGCGTTGAGCAGAATTTCCAGTGTTGTGTAGGCACCGATCTCATGCAGGGTCTTGCGTTTGTCCTGAAAGATTTTCTTTCGGGCGATGTCCTTGGCATTCAGCACGCAACGTTTGGCCGGACCATGCATGTGCTCCACAAGATCACCATGCAGCGTCCCGGCCAGCAGTGCGTCCTGTTGCTCGACGAAGGCCCGGGCGGCGGCGTTGGTCAGGTGCTCGATGGCCTTGCCCCGCAGGATCGCCAGTTTGCGCCGGCGTGAATCCAGCGGACCCAGTTGCCGATAGGTTTCCGGCAGATCATCGCCGACCAGACCGAGCAGCAGCGACTCGACCTCGGCGTATTCCAGCAACTCCATCTCCAGGCCATCTTCCAGATCGATCAGCGCATAGCAGATATCGTCCGCCGCCTCCATCAGATAGACCAGCGGATGACGGGCCCAGCGTTGCTCCTCAAGTTGCGGCAGGCCGAGCTTGTGGGCTATTTGCTCCAGCAGAGGCAGCTCGCTCTGATAGCAGCCGAACTTGTGTTTCTTGTAACCCAGAGAGTCGGCGTGACGGGCGGTCCACGGGTACTTGAGGTAAGTGCCGAGGGTCGCGTAGGTCAACCGGGTGCCCCCGTCGAACTGGTGATATTCCAGTTGCGTGAGAACCCGGAACCCTTGGGCATTGCCTTCGAAATTCAGGAAGTCCCCGCGCTCGGCATCACTCATCGCATCCAGCCAGCCGCGTCCGGCGGCCTGCTGGAACCAATGGCGAATGGCGTCTTCGCCGGAATGGCCGAAAGGCGGATTGCCGATGTCATGGGCCAGGCAGGCGGACTGCACGACCATGCCCAGGTCGCTCGGTTCGCACCATTCGGGCAGTGCGCGACGCAGGGTTTCACCGACGCGCATGCCCAATGAACGACCGACGCAACTGACTTCCAGCGAGTGGGTCAGGCGTGTGTGGATGTGGTCGTTGCTCGACACGGGATGCACCTGAGTCTTGCGGCCCAGGCGGCGAAAGGCGCCGGAGAAAATGATGCGGTCATGATCTTTGTGGAACGGGCTGCGGCCGAGTTCCTGCGGGCTGTGCAGCGGCTTGCCGAGACGTTCGCGGTTGAGCAGGGTTTGCCAATCCAAGGCTGATTCTCTCCGTCGGGTGACTGGTGCCCTAGCTTCCCGGTTCGGGCGAGTGTCTGCAAGCGCAACTACAACCCGGCGGCGTCGATGTCGATCAACAGCAGGCGCTCGCCATTGTCGAAAAACTGTCCGGCGGTCAGGCAGTACTGGTTGCTGGTGGCATCGCGGTAGGTGTTGGAAAGCGTCAGCCGGCGTTCTTCCCAGCCTTCGGCCAGAAGATGGTAGAAGTAGGGGCGCCAGGACCAGTTGTGGCCCAGATAACGGTTGTCGGCGACCCAACCACTTTGGCGCCATTCCAGATTCGGTGTCAGTTGCGTGCCCTGGCGATCGCACTGATAAAACCGCAGCAACCACGGAAAGGCATCCAGTTGCGGCAACGCACTGAGCGGTGCATGGGTCTGGGCCCAGGTCTGCAGGATCGTCATCAATTCGCTGAGCTGTTGACGCATGGTCATCAACTTGCCGCGTTCGACGAGTTTTTGCTTTACATAGGCCTGGCGCAGTTCGGCGAAGCGCTGGACGAAAGCGTCCGTCGCGAAAAATGCCTCCTGTGCCCGGGCGAACAGAAAACCCTGCACGTAGCGTGAACCACATTCCAGCGCGAAATTCAGCTGCGCTGCGGTCTCCACGCCTTCGGCGATGATCCGGCAACCGGTCTTTTCCGCCATCTGCGCCAGTGCCTTGACCACATCGCTGCTGGGTCCGCCGAGAGCTGCGGCCTGAAACAGACGCATGTCGAGCTTGAGGATGTCCGGCTGCAACGCCAGCACGCGATCGAGCTGTGAATACCCGGCGCCGAAATCGTCGATAGCGATCCGCGCCCCGGCATCCCGATAGCGCGCGACCACTTCGGACAGGCGCTGACTGTTGCCGCCCAGCTCGGTGATCTCGAAGACAATCCGCTGCGGATCGACGCCATGCCGGGCGAGTTGTTTGAGACTGGGCAGCGCCTGGTCTGCGCGCAAGCGGCTGATCCAGCGCGGTGACATGTTGAGGCTGAGAAACCAGTCCGGCGGTGCTTCGTGAAATCGGCTCAACGCATTGTCACGAATCTGCCGGTCAAGGCGGCGCAAAGCGGTAGCGGGGGTTCGCGGGTCGGCGAACAGCGGCCCGACCGATGTCAGTTGCCCCTGCGTCTGGCGCAATCGACCCAGTGCCTCGACGCCTGCAATGCGTCCGGTAGCGGTATCGATGAAAGGCTGAAAGCAGGCGAGCGGTTGCCCGTCGATCACGGGGCCTCCTTGGTCATTGTTGTTCTGGTCGAGTCCTGCCCGCCAGAAAGGCGAACGGGATTGAATCTCCGTGTGAAGAGATTCAATCCCGCCAGCAGTGCAAGAATGCAGCCAGATGTGGAGCTCAGCGTTTGCCCGAGTTCTGCATCACCAGTTTGATCAGCGGCGCAAGGCTGGTGCCGAGGCGGATCAACCGACTCAGACCGCCGACGCCACCGCTTTTCGCACCCTTGCCGGTGAGAAAGCCCAGCAGCGTCACCGCCGCCACGCCCCATAAAGGCGCGTGCTTGATGCCGAAACCGTCCTGCAGGTTTTGCGTCATGCCACGCATGCGATGCAAGGGCTGCAGCACCTGGCCGGTTTCGTGGCGGATTTCCTGACGATGCATTTCCATGCGCAGGCGGATCAGGGCCTTGCGCATTTCCCGGCGTGAGCTGTTGTGCGGAAGTTCAGGCAGGCTCATGGCAGCAGGCGCTCCCGGTCGTTGGCCAGCTCTTCCAGGGTGCCGTGGAAGGGCGAGGATTCATCGAAGATCGCAGCCTTCAGACGCAGCCCGCAGAAGATCGCCGCCAGGGTGTAGAACACACACAGGCCGATGATGGCGGCAAGTCGATACGTGTCCCAGAACACGATCAGGACGAGGGTCGACAGGCCCACCAGCAACAGCAGTGCAAACACCAGCGCGAGGCCGGCGAACAGCAACAGGCTGACGGTTCGTGCCTTCTGTTCCTGCAGCTCGATGCCGAACAATTCGACGTGACTGTGCAATAGACCGAGTACGGCTGCACCCAGGCGCCGTGTGGAAGAGGCAGTGCCCGCAGTCGGGCCCGATTCACCGATCGACATGATCAGCGCCGCGTGGCCAGCAGGCCGATCAGAAAGCCTACCCCGGCGGCGATGCCCACCGATTGCCATGGATTGGCCGACACGTAATCTTCAGTGGCGGTGACCGCAGCCTGTCCACGCTGGCGCAGGGTGTCTTCGGTCAGCTTCAGGGTTTCCCGCGCGCGCAGCAGACTTTCATGGATCTGTTCACGCAACTCATCAGCCTGGTCACCGGCCAGCGTGGCGGTGTGTTCCAGCAACCGTTCGGTGTCGCTGACCAGGGTCTGGAAGTCGTTCATCAGGATTTCTTGAGCAGTCTTTGCCTTGGTGCTGGCCATTGGGGATCTCCGTAAGTGGCGGTCTGAAGCGGCTTCTGAAACTTTCGAGTATGAGCCTTGCGTGAAGGTTCAGTACAAATGACTGGTACATCTTTTGCTGTGTCGTGGTGCGTCATACGGCATCAGTGCGCTGTTGCCGGGCGCGACACCGGGAAATCATAGCCCGGATGATACGGGTTCAGCTCAGGACATCGACCTCGTGCGCCAAAGCGGTTCAGCGGCCCCTTGGGTTCGTGACTGCGCGGTCGCAACTTGGTGCATGAAATGTCTGCATGAACCGATTTGGTGCCTTTTTCAGCCTTGGGTCTGCCTCTTCATGGAAAATCTGCAAAGCGCGGTGGATACGCTCGTTCACAGTTCCAACACGTTGTTCATTCTTATCGGCGCGGTCATGGTGCTGGCCATGCACGCCGGTTTCGCCTTTCTGGAGGTCGGAACGGTTCGACAGAAGAATCAGGTCAACGCCCTGTCGAAGATTCTCAGCGACTTCGCAGTGTCGACGCTGGCCTATTTCTTTATAGGCTATTGGATTTCGTACGGGGTGACGTTCCTGCAACCGGCGGCGGTGCTCAGCGCCGATCATGGTTACGGGTTGGTGAAGTTTTTCTTCCTGCTGACGTTCGCAGCGGCGATTCCGGCAATCATTTCCGGCGGCATTGCCGAGCGGGCACGGTTCGTTCCGCAGTTGTGCGCGACGGCGCTGATCGTTGCATTCATCTATCCGTTTTTCGAGGGGATGATCTGGAACGGCAACTATGGTCTGCAAGCCTGGCTGGCCCCGCGATTCGGCGCCGCGTTTCATGATTTCGCCGGCTCCGTGGTGGTTCACGCCATGGGCGGCTGGCTGGCGCTGGCGGCGGTGCTGTTGCTGGGCCCGCGCAACGGCCGCTATCGCGATGGCCGGTTGGTGGCCTTCGCGCCTTCGAGCATTCCGTTTCTGGCGCTGGGCTCGTGGATCCTGATTGTCGGCTGGTTCGGCTTCAACGTGATGAGCGCGCAAACCCTGCAAGGCGTCAGCGGGCTGGTGGCGGTCAATTCGTTGATGGCGATGGTGGGCGGCACGGTGGCGGCGCTGATCGTCGGGCGCAATGACCCGGGCTTTCTGCACAACGGCCCGTTGGCCGGTCTCGTGGCGGTGTGTGCCGGCTCTGACCTGATGCATCCGGTGGGCGCGCTGGTGACCGGTGTGATTGCTGGCGCCCTGTTTGTCTGGTGCTTCACGGCAGCGCAGGTCAAATGGCGGATCGACGACGTGCTGGGTGTCTGGCCGTTGCACGGCTTGTGTGGCGTGTGGGGTGGCATCGCCTGCGGGATCTTCGGCTCGACCGCGTTGGGCGGGCTTGGCGGCGTCAGCCTGATCAGCCAGTTGATCGGCACGGCGTTGGGCGTGCTGGTCGCGCTGGTCGGCGGTTTCGCCGTGTATGGTTCGATCAAGGCGATGCATGGTCTGCGCCTCAGCCAGGAGCAGGAGTATTACGGCGCTGATCTTTCGCTGCACAAGATCGGCGCGGTGAGCCAGGACTAGGTCTCTTCATCTTCGGCACCCGGGTAAAAACCATGCAGCAGGCGATAGCGGTCGATGCGCACCCGATCGACTTTCTCCTGCACCTGGTGTGCCGGCAGACCAAGCAGAATCAAGGCATGAGAGGCAAGCATCAGGCTTGATTCCAACAACTCCGGCACCACTTCGCTGGCGCCGGCGGCTTTCAGTTCGGCCCACTGGCTGTCATCGCGGGTGCGTACCAGAATCGGCACTTTCGGGTTGAGTCGCCGGGCTTCCTTGAGCACCCGCAAGGCGACATCGCTCTGATCCACGGCAATCACCAGCAATCTGGCGCGGAGCAAGCCGACCGCGGTCAGCAGGTCGGCGCGGGAGGAATCGCCGTAATGCACGTCGCGTTCGACGGTTGCCGCTTCCTGTATGCGCACCGGGTCATTGTCCAGCGCGACATAAGGCTGCCCGGCATTGCGCATGAAGCGTCCGATCGACTGACCGACACGGCCGTAACCGCAGATCACCACATGCTGGTCGAGGCCGGCATTAAGGGCGCTGATTTCCTCGATCTGTGCTTCCTGATTGGGTTTGCGGTGCAGTGCGGCGGCGATGCGCGGTGCAGCGCGGAGCATCAGCGGCGTCAGCAGCATCGAGCAAAATGTCGCGGCCAGCAGAAGGGCACCGAGGTCGGCGGGCATCAGTTGATTCTGCTGCATCTGCGCCATCAGGGCGAAACAGAACTCGCCTCCCTGAGCCAGTGCCAGGCCGCTGCGCCAGGCGGTTTCATTGTCGTTGCCACGCCATTTCACCAGCAGCGCCACCACTGAGCCCTTGATCACCAGCAGACCCAGAGTCATGGCGAGAATCAGCAGACTGTGGCTGGCGAACAGTTGCAGGTCGATCAGCATGCCGATGCTGACGAAGAACAGGCCGAGCAGGATGTCGCGGAACGGCCGGAGATCGGCTTCGATCTGGTGCCGGTAATGACTCTCCCCCAGCAGCATGCCGGCGAGAAACGCGCCGAGGGCTGGCGACAGACCGAGTAGGTGAGTCAGCCATGCCGTGAGCAATACGATCACCAGCGCCAACAGCACAAACAGCTCGGCCGAACGTGATGCCGCCACTTCCTGGAACAAGCGCGGCAACAGCCAGCGACTGGCCAGCAGCAAACCGAAAAACAGCACCACGGTCTTGATCAGTGTCAGGGGTAATGCCCAATACCAGGCCTGATCGCTGCTTCCGGCAAATACGGGCACCAGTGTCAGCAACAACACGGCCACCACATCCTGAAACAACAGGACGCCCACTGCGTTCTGGCCGTGGCTGCTGAAGATTTCTCCGAGGCTGCCCAGTTCCTTGGTGACGATGGCCGTTGATGACAACGAAAGGCCCGCGCCAAGTAACAACGCCGGCGTGAAGGGCATGCCCAGCAGCATCAGCACGCCTCCCAGCAAGGCCGTGCTGATCAGTACTTGCTGACTGCCCAGGCGAAACACCACCTGGCGCAGGGCAATCATTTTCGACAGGGAGAATTCCAGTCCCAGGGAAAACAACAGAAACACCACACCCAGTTCGGCAAGGTCAGGCAGATGCTCGCTTTCGTTGATCCAGTCGAACGCCTGCGGGCCGACCATCAATCCCACACACAGATATCCCAGCACTGGCGGCAGACGCAGGCGTCGGAACAGGGCAATCACTACCAGGGACGAGGCGAGAATGATCAACAGGTTGGCGAACACAAGACACTCCGGCAATGGTGGCGAGCTAAACAAGCGTAGAGGCAAAAAACACTGGAGCATCATGCAATTCGCCTTTTCCCGGGCTGATTTGCGTCAGGGTTTTACGAGGATGATTCTGCTCGAAGGTTTGAAGCTTCCGATCGCTCGACGGGTTTGCGGGTCGGGCCTAGAATGACCACTCAAATTTCTGGATACAGCGCACATGCTTCCTGAATGCCAGTTGTTCGGCACCCTGGGGTGCCATCTGTGTGAAGTCGCCGAAGCCGAGTTGATGCCATTTGTCGAGCATGGCCTGCTGGTGGAACTGGTGGACATCGCTGAGGATGAGTCCTGGTTCGAGGCCTACAGTCTGCGAATTCCGGTTCTGCGACGAACCGATACCGGCGCGGAACTGGGGTGGCCATTCAGCGCCGATCAGGTGGTGGCATTCCTGCGTTGATCCTCTTGCGCCCATTCATCGCGGCGATCATCCATCCTTGGCACTGGCCGGATTATTCGGTTACTGTATGCGCATACAGTAATTGAGTGTGGCTGGTCATGCTGTGTCCTCTCTGGGCAATGTGCAGGGCAGTCGGTACGCCAGAGGGATGAATCGTGGTCAATGTCGAACAGTTGAAAAGCAGCGTGAACCGGATGTCGGTCGACGTGGTGCGCGAGGCGGTCCACGAGTTGCGTCTGGACGGTCTGGTCACGGAAGGCAAGACGCCGTTCAACAAGCTCCATTTCAATACCTGCTTTGCCGAGATCGAGGCGTTGTTTCAGCGCGCCGGCTACCACAAGCAACTGGATGTGGTCGGCTATCAGGGATTGCTGTACGCGTTGTATGACCCGGGTCGCTGGGAGGCCGTCGATGTGCTGCGCTGGTTGAAGGAATTCACTGAAGCGGCGGCCCTCAAGTCGATCCCTGCCTGATTCCGCTAGGCCCGTCGTGTGCTGTGCTGGATAATGCCGCTCTGTTTTGAGGGTTCGAGTTTTCCGTATGTCCAGCGCACCAACATTTTCCGCCGCACAGAATCAGGCCAGCACGCTTTATCTGCCCCCCGGTGACTGGCGGACGGTGTTCGATTGTCTCTGCGATCATTTCAGTGCCATCGGGCGTGAGCAATGGCTCGACAGGATTGCCCGGGGGCGTGTACTGGACGGTCAGGGGCAACCGATAGCAGTGGACTTGCCCTACAAAGAAGGCATGCGTATCCACTATTTTCGTGAAGTCCCGGATGAAAAACCGATTCCGGTGATCGAGTCGATTCTGTATGCGGACGAGCATCTGGTCGTGGCGGACAAGCCGCACTTTCTCCCCGTGACTCCGGCGGGTGAATATGTGGAGCAGACGTTACTGCGCAGGTTGATTCGCCGTCTGGACAATCCGCATCTGGTGCCGCTGCACCGAATTGACCGGCACACCGCCGGTTTGGTGATTTTCTCGGCCAATCCCCAGAGTCGTTCGGCCTATCAGTCATTGTTCCCGACACGGCAAATCGAAAAGCGTTATGAGGCGATTGCAGCCGCGCTTCCGGGACTGGACTTTCCTTTGGTGCACAAAAGCCGGCTGGTTGATGGAGAGCCTTTTTTCCGCATGCAGGAGGTTCCGGGCGTCAGTAATACCGAGACTGCAGTGGAGGTTCGGGAACGCAACGGCGAGCTCTGGCGCTATGGCCTGTTTCCAGTGACCGGAAAAAAACATCAGTTGCGGGTGCATATGACGGCGCTGGGCGCGAGCATCTGCAATGATCCGTTCTATCCCGAGGTGCTCAAGGACGTTGAGGATGACTACTCAAAACCACTCAAGCTTCTGGCGCAGGGTTTGCGGTTCATCGATCCGGTGACGGGACAGGTACGTGAATTTGAAAGCCGGATCACTCTGGACTGGTGATCTGTAGAGCAACATTCTACCGCCCACGAAAAAGCCCGCATCATGCGGGCTTTTTCGTGTCAGGGGGCGCTTACAGCTCTTTAACGGTGCGAACCTGATCCTTGTTGATGCGAGTCTGCTTGCCGTCCAGTTGCTCGAACTCGTAGAAGCCCGAATCCTTGTCGTATTTAGGCGAGTCGACGGCCTGGATTTCGCGACCGTCATTCAAGGTGATCACCGTTGGCGAAGCGCAACCGGCGAGGGTGGCCAGGCCCAGTGCGAGCATGAAAGTGGCGAGAGTCCGTTGAGTCATGTGTTTGTCTCCGAAGGGAATTCTTTTGGTTACTGAACTTGTAGACGTATGCAAGGCGTGAGAGTTCCTTGAATGCGGTCAGTCTGACACAGTGTTATGAGAGCTTAACAGTTCCGGGGTATTGAGATTGGCCAGTCGCGGGTCGTTGTCCGGGCAGATCAGAGCCTGGGCGCCAAGGCTACGCATGAGCCGACCCGGGCTGCGTTCTCCTTCGTGCCAGGCGTCTTCGAACGCTGGCAGCAGCGCCACCGGGATGACGCAAAGCAAGGGTTCCCAGTGGTCATCATGACGCAGCATCAACGGATTTTCAGGGTGCAGGCTGGCGGTCTCGCGCATTTCCTGGAGCAAGGGGAGGTCGATTCGCGGTACATCACAAGGCAGGACCAGCAAGTGGGTGTGGCGGGCAGCGCGCAAACCTGCGCGAATACCGGCCAGCGGCCCCGGAAAGTCCTCCACGTCATCGCTCACCAGTTGATCTGCGAAAGATGCGTAACGTTCATGATTGCGGTTGCAGGAGATGATCAGGTCATCCGTCATGGGGCGTACCTTGCGCTGCAGATGAGCGATCAGCGGTTCGCCCTGCCACTCGACGAGTCCCTTGTCCTGGCCGCCCATGCGCTGGCCGCGCCCGCCGGCCAGCAAGAGGACGGAGCAGGGTGGCAATAGCGTATTCGAAGTCATGGCGACTCTCCGCAGGTTCGGCGAAAAAATGGAGCGCTGTGATATAACACCGGGCTGTTTCCCCTACAACTGGACGAGCCTATGAAAGCCAAGGCTGATGTACCTTTCGCACCGCTCAATATCGCGGTACTCACAGTCAGTGACACCCGTACGCTGGAAACCGATACCTCCGGCCAGATGTTCGTCGACCGTTTGACCGCTGCCGGCCATAACCTGGCTGAGCGGGTATTGCTCAAAGATGACCTCTACAAAATCCGTGCACAAGTCGCCCATTGGATCGCCGAAGACGTTGTGCAAGTGGTGCTGATCACTGGAGGCACCGGGTTTACCGGTCGAGACAGCACGCCGGAAGCCGTTGCATGCCTGCTCGACAAACAAGTCGATGGTTTTGGTGAGCTGTTCCGTCAGATTTCGGTGGCCGATATCGGCACTTCCACTGTGCAATCGCGGGCATTGGCGGGGCTGGCCAACGGTACGCTGGTCTGCTGCCTGCCGGGCTCGACCAATGCGGTACGCACCGGATGGGACGGCATCCTGGCCGAGCAACTGGATTCACGGCACCGCCCGTGCAATTTCGTCCCTCATCTGAAACAGGCGGCTCCCTGTGAATCCCGCGGGTAAGCCTGGCAAGACCGGCAGCCTGATGCCGGTCGAGGAAGCATTGGCGCGTCTGCTGGAAATGGCGGACGCCTCGCGGATTGTCGAATCCGAGTATCTGCCACTGGCGCAGGTCGAGGGCCGGGTGCTGGCACAGGATCTGGTTTCGACACTGGATCTGCCGCCATGGCCCAACAGTGCCATGGACGGTTATGCCCTGAACCTGGCCGACCGGACCGGTGAGACGATGCCTGTCAGTCAGAAGATTTTTGCCGGTCAGGCGCCTGAACCGCTGGAGCCGGGCACCTGTGCCCGTATCTTTACAGGGGCACCCGTTCCGCCGGGCGCCGATTGCGTCGAGATGCAGGAAAACGCCGTGATCGAGTCCGACGGACGAGTGCGGTTTATCGAGCCCATGGTGTCCGGTCAGAATATCCGTCCGCAGGGACAGGAAACCACCGTCGGCGAGTTGATCCTGTCTGCCGGAACCCGTCTCGGTCCGATCGAGCAGGGGCTGGCGGCGTCTTTGGGCTGCGCCGGCCTTGATGTGGTCCGCAAGATCCGCGTGGCAGTATTGTCCACTGGTGATGAGCTGGTCGAACCGGGAACGGCACTGGGTCCGGGGCAGATTTACAACAGCAACCGGGTGGTGCTGTGCAGCTGGCTGCAGCGATTGGGCTGTGAAGTGCTGGATGCCGGGATTCTTCCGGATGACTTGCCCACCACCCGCGCACGTCTTGGGGAGCTCAAGGAGGCCGATCTGATTCTGTCGACCGGAGGCGTATCGGTTGGGGAAGCGGATTTCCTTGGCGTTGCGCTGAGGGAAGAGGGAGAGCTGACACTCTGGAAGCTGGCAATCAAACCCGGGAAACCTTTGACTGTCGGTCACTTTCGAAGTGTTCCGGTCATCGGCCTGCCTGGTAATCCGGCATCCACCCTGGTGACCTTTGCGCTGTTGACCAAGCCCTATCTGCTGCGTCGCCAGGGTGTGCAGGATGTAGAACCTCTCAAGTTTCCAGTACCGGCTGGATTCGTCTGGCCCCAGGCCGGCAATCGGCGTGAGTTCCTGCGGGGACGCATGGAACAGGGGCACGCAACCATCTACCGAAACCAGAGTTCAGGTGTTCTGCGTAGCGCCGCCTGGGCTGATGGGTTGGTAGAAGTGCAGGAGGGGCGCACCCTGATCCAGGGAGAGATGGTGCCCTTTATTCCTCTGAGTGACCTTCTCGGCTGAACATTGAAATGCAGGCCCGGCGGGGGCCTGCATTTCTGTAAGTCATCGGCTGATCAGTGTCACGAGCTGGTCGAAGCGGCTATTGGCAACCCAGCCCAACAATCCAAGGACCACTGCTGTGGCGCCCGCAGAGTAGGCGAGACGGTGTTTGATGGCTTTGACGTCTCCTTTTACTTCGTCCATGTCACGGCGGATATATTTGAGGTGGGTTTCCAGCTCGGTGACACGAGGGTCCATGATTTTTTCTCCAGTGTTTTTGGCGCTGCTCTTGAATTCGGATTGATGGCAGGCGCGACTGCCGGAGAGGGGGGCAACCGGACTTGCTGTCATTCTTGCTTCATGACTGTGCATGGAAAATTCCGCCTGCCGCCATGAGTTTCTGCCGGCAGAAACTGCTTCTCGAATGATCTAAAGTCCGGGTGATGTTTTGACTCATTACCTGCACGTCCTTGTGTGTTATCGGGTTAAAGATTACTGCCTCAGAACCACAGTGTACGAATGGTCAGGACGGGTCAATTGAGCCGATTCCTTACATTTCGTACGAAAAAATACCGCCTTGTAGGACGAGTAAGCCGCGCCGCTGGAAATACTTGGGATTGCGGCGGCTCTTTTACGTGCTGTGAAGGTCAAGATGTCCCGAACTGATTTAATAACGGGAGTGGCCAAGATGGATGAGCGCAGGGCATTGCTGATTCTGCATGGCAAGCAGGCACTTAACGAAGCGGTTCGCGCCGCCGTTGAACACAAACGCAAGCAGGGCTGGGAATTGGCGGTACGTCTGACCTGGGAGGCCGGTGATGCCCAGCGTCTGGTGGAAGAAGCGCTGGCGGCCGGATACAGGCAGATCATCGCCGGCGGCGGTGATGGCACTTTGCGCGATATCGCCGAGGCGTTGGCGGCTCATTCACACAAGGCCAGTCTGGTGTTGTTGCCGCTGGGAACCGCCAACGATTTTTCCCACGCGGCCGGTATTCCTCTGGAGCCGGCCGAAGCGCTCGAGTTGCTCGATAGACCTCCAAGTGACATCGATCTTGGCGAAGTGGGCGGGCAGATATTCCTGAACATGGCCACCGGTGGATTTGGCAGCCAGGTCACTGCCAACACCTCGGAGGATCTGAAAAAAGTGCTGGGGGGCGCGGCCTATCTGTTTACGGGACTGTCGCGATTCAGTGAACTGCGTACCGCCTATGGCGAATTACAGGGACCGGGCTTCCACTGGAGCGGTGAAATGCTCGCGCTGGGCATCGGTAACGGTCGCCAGGCGGGGGGAGGGCATGTCTTGTGTCCGGAGGCGCTGGTGAACGATGGTCTGCTGGATATCAGTATCCTGCCGGCACCGCAGGAGTTGGTCGGGACACTGAAAAGCCTGCTCAGCGACGGTTTCGGCATCGACAACATGTTTGTGCGCGCGCGTTTGCCCTGGGTTGAAATCAAGGCCGCCGAAGGGCTCTGCATCAATCTCGATGGCGAGCCGCTGGAAGGTGACAATCTGCGGTTTGCCGCGCGCCCGGCGGCGTTGCGTATGCATTTGCCGGAGAACTCACCGCTGTTGAGCGGTACGCGGCGGGTCAGTCGTCCAGGCTGATGATCTGTTCCCGCACGGCAAACAGCACCAGTCCTGCCACGTCGTAGATCTGCAGGCGTTTCATGATTTGCGAGCGGTGGGTTTCCACGGTCTTGATGCTCAGGCCCAGGCCATTGGCGATCTCGCGTGTGGACTTGCCGCGCACGATCAGGCGCAAAATTTCCAGTTGGCGGGCCGTGAGGTTATGCGAGTCGGCGACTTCCGGTTGCAGCTTCTGGTTGCGGGTCAGCGCCTGATTGATCACCGTGTGGGCGATGGCGGGGCTCAGGTAGCGTTCGTTGTTGCGCAGCGCTTCCAGTGCATGCTCCAGTTCGGTGGCGGTGGTGTCCTTGAGCAGATAGCCATGGGCACCGGACTCCAGCGCCTGCATGATCAGGGCAGGGTCGGTATGCATCGAAAGGATCAGCACTTTGCTGTGCGGGCGGACTCGTCTGAGCCGCTGCAAGGCTTCGAGGCCGCCGGTTTCTTTCATGGAAATGTCCAGAAGGACGATATCGGGATTCAGTTGCTCGACCATTTCAAGCAACTGCGAGCCGTCATTGGCCTCGCCGATTACCGCATAGCCCGGAATATCCAGCACCAGAGCGCGCACGCCGGCTCTGATCAGCGAGTGGTCATCCACCAGAAGTAAGTTACAAGTCAACGCATAACCTTATTCGTACTGGCCCGCTCGAGTGCCCTTGGCGCCCAGGGGAATAGTGCTTCGATTTGAGTGCCTTTGTCCGGCTCGCTCGTCACGTTCAGGGTGCCGCCCAGTTGCTCGATTCTTTCGGCCATCCCGGCCATCCCTCGTTGCCCTTCACGACCGGGATCGGCAGCCGGGGCAAAACCCAGACCGTCATCGCTGATCAGCAGGCTCAGGCCTTGGTGAAGACGCTGTACACGGATCAGCAGGTTTTTGGCCTGCGCATGACGCAGGATGTTGGTCACCGCTTCCTGAGTGATTCGAAAGGCCGCGACCGCCATTTCTTCAGGAATGCCATTGAGTCGCTGCTGGCAGTCGAGACTCCAGTGAATCGAGGTATTGGCCAGGGTCTTGAGCAAGTGCGCGCGCAGGCTGGCTTCCAGGCCGAGGCTGGTCAGTTGCCGCGGGTTGAGAATGGCCGAAACGTCGCGGACTTTGTCGAGGGTTTCCTCAAGGGTGTCACAGAGTGCCGAGCACTGTTCCTGGAGATCGTCCGGCAGGCGTCGCCTGAGCCATTCGCTCTGCAGTTTGGCGGCGGTCAGCAGCTGACCGATGTCGTCATGCAGTTCGCGACTGAGACGATGACGTTCGTTTTCCTGCACTTCGAGCAAGCGGTCGGCCAGCTCCTGGGGCTGGAACTTGATCGATTTTCGCGACAGGCGATGCTGTATCCAGACGCAACCTGCGGCTGCGACATTGATCAGCAGCAAACCAATCGACACCGGTGCGGCCAAGCCATAAGTCAACAGGCTGCCGGCCGCCGCGCCAATGCAGAGCATGAGCGTGAACCGGCGTGCGTTTTCTCGGGAGGGAGGCCATGTGATGATTGACTTGAGGCTGGCGTACATAGCGGATGGAGCCAATGGATGTTCGCTGCGGGCAGACCGGTCTGAGTGACTGGCGGTCTCTGTCTGAAAATACTGTGGTTCAGGCTGTTGATTCAACAAGGTTCAGTGATCGGTAATTGACTGCCAACTTTGCTGCAGACCGGTCATTGAAGTCACTGTGCCATTAAGTGAAAGCAACTAACGGGCGGCATAATACCACTTAACATACCGTTGGTCGCGTTCACCCTATATGTCCGAAGAGTCAGGAAATACGCCATGTTGGACGCGAGTTCCATAATGGAAAAAGTTGATTTGCCGAACCCGATAATTATCCATGTAATCCGAAGTTTTCATTTTTCATACACGGGTAAACCCTGACTTCAGTGGTGGTGAGTCTGGATGTGTGAAACATGATTATTTGTTTGGAGGTGTCGCGGGCAGGCATGAGTTAATCAATTGCGACATTCGATGCTTCAAACTAACGGTGTTGCAAAGGACGCCAGGTGCTCGCGTTTAAGCTTGTCGCTCCGAGTAAGACACGAGGGACAGGGGTTTGCCTTTGAGTGGTGGCTGAAACTGGCTCTGTCCGACCTGAAAGGCGAACGCTTCGATGAGGGACGTCTGCTCGCTGTCGTCCAGGCTCAACTGGCCGGTGCTCGGGTCGATCAATTCAAGCTGCCAGGCCATCAAGGTGAAGCAGTCCTTCAGGGCATCCAGGGCCTCGGCATGCAGGTCGACATGGTCCTGTGCCTGGCTGAGCAGGCCATGCAGGTGCAGAGAGAATTCGGAGACCGCCTCCAGCGCCAGGGCATCGGCCTTGTTCGCCAGCTTGAGGAGGGTGCTGAGCATGCAGTCAATGGCGTCCCTGTCATTGCTGATCAGTTGCAAGTGACTCAGGCACTCTTCGGACTTGGCCAGGAGCATTTCAGCCTCGACGAGAAATTCGGGGAACCGCTGTGCCCACTCTTTACGGTCGTTCGGCATGCTTATCTCCACAACGTCATGTCTGATGAGCGAATGTCGTGTGTGTCGACGATCATGAACCGTCGTGAGATCGCGCCCTGCAGTGCCGAGGAGGCTGGTGCCGGGGGTTTCGAGAGGAGAGGGTTCCACTGACCTGCGATCGCACACAAAAGCCTGACTCCGTTCATGCAATGAGAATGGCGTCACATTAATGGCTATTGGATATTGCGAACATCAGGTTGGGCCTGATTGTTCCTAGGGGAATCCCTTAGGCACGGGAACCTGCCGCGCAAACCGTGGTCGCGCCGCAGAGAATGTAGCAGATGAAGTCACGGGGCCAGTAAAGCATGATGTTAATGTGACATCAATGCTTCCTCATGGCATTTTGTAGGTGATTTGTATGGGGATCAAGATCGGCTGGAGTCAGCCGATAACCCTCTTTAATGAATTCACCAGTACAAGCCCCAGGAGTCATTTGATGGCCGGCATTCTCGATACGGTAGACCAACGCACGCAACTGGTGGGTGAGAATCGCCTGGAAATTCTCATGTTTCGACTGGCCGGGCGCCAATTGTTCGCGATCAACGTGTTCAAGGTCCAGGAAGTCCTGCAACTGCCCAAGCTGACCCTGATGCCCCAGCGTCATCCGTTTGTCTGCGGTGTGGTCAACCTGCGCGGTCAGACCCTGCCGGTGATCGACCTGTCGCAGGCCATCGGCATGCGTCCTCTGGTGCCGGGCCCCAACAGCACGATCATCGTCACCGAGTACAACCGCTCGGTGCAGGCGTTCCTCGTCGGTGGCGTGGATCGCATCGTCAACATGAACTGGGAAGCCATCCTGCCGCCACCGACCAGTGCCGGCCGACAGCACTACCTGACCGCCATCAGCAAGGTCGACGATCAACTGGTGGAAATCATCGACGTCGAGAAAGTCCTCGCTGAAATCGTTCCCTATAACGCCAAGGTGTCCCGCGACAAGCTCGAAGACCCGGTTCTGGAGCGGGCTCGCGGTCGTGAGGTGCTGTTGGTGGACGACTCCAATGTGGCCCTGTCGCAACTGCGCGACACCCTCGGCCAGTTGGGCGTGAAAATGCACATTGCCAGTGACGGTCTGAAAGCCCTGAACATGCTCAAGGCGTGGGCGGATACAGGGGTCAACATGACTGACAAGCTGTTGATGATCTTCACCGACGCGGAAATGCCGGAAATGGACGGCTATCGCCTGACCACCGAAATCCGCAACGACCCGCGTCTGCGTGGCCTGTATGTGGTGCTGCATACCTCGCTGTCCGGCAGCTTCAACGATTCGATGGTGAAGAAGGTCGGTTGCGACAACTTCCTCTCCAAGTTCCAGCCGGACAAACTGGTCGATGTGGTGCGCCAGCGTCTGATGCTCGACGAAGTACCGGCCTGATCAACTTGTCGAGGCTGATCCGGCGTCAGACTTTGATTCGGCGACAAAGCTCATATAGGGTGGCGTTTTTCACCCACCAGGGAGCTGGCCATGCTGCGTCTGAGCGCGCTTTATCGTTACCCGTTGAAATCCGCCAAGGGCGAGGTCCTGCAAGGGATTGGCCTGGATAAACTGGGGCTTGAGGGCGACCGACGCTGGATGCTGGTAGATGAGGCCAGCGGGCGGTTCCTGACTCAGCGTGCCGAAGCGAAGATGAGCCAATTGTCGGCGCTGTGGAATGCCGACGGTGGCCTGAACCTCGAGGCGCCGGGGCATTCGGCGATTGATATCGCGCTGCCTGGCAACGAAGCCGAACTGCGCGGCGTGACCATCTGGCGCGACACCCTGCGTGTGCCGGATGCCGGCGAAGAAGCAGCCCGTTGGGTCAGCGAGTTCATTGGCAAACCGACCCGGCTGGTGCAAGTGCCGCTGGACCGCGCCCGGACGACTCAGGCCGGATATGGCAACGATGACGACCAGGTGGCCTTCGCCGACGGTTTCCCGCTGCTGCTGATTGGCGAGGCATCGCTGCAGCATTTGTCGCAGGAAGTCGGACGTCCGCTGGAAATGCTGCGGTTCCGGCCGAATCTGGTGATCGAGGGCAGCGAGGCGTACGCCGAGGATGGCTGGAAGCGCATTCGCATCGGTGATGTCGAGTTCCGCGTTGTCAAGTCGTGTTCACGCTGCATTCTCACCACCATCGACCCGCAGACAGGCGAGCGCAGCGCCGATCGCGAGCCACTGGCGACGCTGCAGAAGACCCGCGCCCAGGCCGACGGTGCAATGTTCGGTCAAAACCTGGTCAATGACAGCAATGGCCGACTCGAAGTCGGCATGCCTGTGGAAATCCTCGAGTAATCTGCCCCGAAACGAAAAATGCCCGTGTCCTTGGACACGGGCATTTTTCATGGCCGAAGAAAACCGGGATCTCAGCCGCGGTATTCGCACAGGTAAGCGGTGTCGACGGCCACTTTCAGCTGGAACTTGCTGTTGGCTGGCACGTTGAACTGGCTGCCGGCGGCGAAAGTTTCCCAGTCGCTGCTGTCCGGCAGTTTGACGGTCAGTGCACCCGAAACCACGTGCATGATTTCACGCTGACTGGTGCCGAATTCGTATTCGCCCGGGGCCATGACGCCGATGGTCGCAGGGCCTTCAGCAGTGCCGAAAGCGATCGACTTGACGGTGCCGTCGAAGTACTCGTTGACTTTAAACATGGGCGATTCCTCTCGAAAAGGGCTTAAAAGGGTCAAAAAGGTCGGCCAGTATGCACAAGGCTCATGGCGCCGTCACCTGCGCTAGAGCGGCAGCACCAGCGGTAATAATCGTGCGGTATTGCGCGCATCTTCCAGCGCCCGGTGCTGCTGACCGGTGAACTGCATACCCGCCAGTTGCAGCGCGCCATTGAGGCCCAGCGGCCGTTCGAGGCGTCGGGCCTTGGCAAAACGCTGTTTGAGGTTCATGTGCGGCACACGGTTCAGCGCACTGTCGAGTTGCAGGCGCTGCCATTCCTGAAGCAATTGCCTGCGGTCGTAGTCGCCCCAACTGGCCCAGCCTTCAAGACGAGTCTGGTGCTGACCGAGCCAGCGCTCGAACGCCGGCCAGACTTCGGTCAGCGGTTGCGCGGCGTCGATATTGGCCTGGGTGATGTGGGTGAGTTCGCGACAGAACGGCGTCAGCAGGGGCCGACGCACCGGTTTGACGAAGCGCTGAAAGTGGTCCTGCTCGCGACCGGCGCGATCCACCAGGGTGGCGCCGATCTCGATGATTTCCATTTCCGTAACCGGCCAGCCACCCTCATCGGTGGTGGCTTCCAGATCAATGACCAGCCAATGGGGCATCGCAGGGTTCCTGATTTCCGCGTCCTGATAGTCAGAGCGTAGTCAAACCTTGCGGATGCGTTTGACCACTCACTCGACCTGCAACAGAACCTGACGATTTTTGACCTGATCGCCGACCTTGACCTGCACCCGCTTGAGCACGCCGTCGATGCCGGCCTTGAGCGGGTGCTCCATTTTCATCGCCTCCAGCACCACCAGCAACTGACCTTTGCTGACCGGGCTGCCTTCGCTGACAAGCACGTCGATGATTGCGCCATCCATCGGAGCTTTCAAGGTGCCGGAGCTGACGCTGGTCTGACTGTCGATCACCGCATGAGTTCGATCCACCAGGCGCAGGCTGCCGGGGCGGGTGAACAGCCAGAGCTGGTCGTCGTGCAGGCGATAGGCGTGGCGCTGGCGCAGGCCTTCGATTTCCAGGGATATCGAGCGTTCGCTGTATTCGATGAGCTTCAGTTCGAAGGCTCGTTCAGCCACTTGAACCCGAACGATGCCATCCGGGGCGACGAGCAATTGCACACTCCACGCCTGATCGTCGAGACCCAGCCGATAGTGCAATGGCGCCCCGGCATTGTTGCGCCAACCGGCCAAGGGGGAACGATGCGCCCCGGCGCAGGATTGATAAAACAGCAACGCTGCAACCGCGAGTTCTTCGGCACTCGGTTTATGGGGATGCAGACAAGGATGGTCGGCGAAATGCTGCGGGATAAACCCGGTGCCGAATTCGCCGCTGATGAACTGCGGATGCTGCAACAGACTGGCCAGCAGTCGCTGATTGCTCTGCACACCCAGCAACACGCTGTCCTGTACCGCGCGCAGCAATTTGCGCCGGGCTTCTTCGCGGGTTGCGCCGTGGGCGATCAGTTTGCCGAGCAACGGGTCGTAGAACGGTGAGATCGACTGCCCTTCGATCAGGCCGTGATCAATCCGCGCACCGCGATCCAGTGCCGGCGCCCAGACTTCGACACGCCCGGTCTGCGGCAGAAAATCCTGGGCCGGATCTTCGGCATAGAGGCGCACTTCCATGGCATGGCCATCGAGCTTCACCTGCGCTTGGGTCAGCGGCAGCGGCTGGCCTTCGGCGACCGACAGTTGCCAAACCACCAGATCCAGCCCGGTAATCAATTCAGTCACCGGGTGCTCGACCTGCAACCGGGTGTTCATCTCCAGAAAGTAGAACCGGCCATCGGCATCAAGCAAAAACTCCACGGTGCCGGCGCCGACATAGTTCACCGCACGCCCGGCCTTGAGCGCCGCTTCGCCCATCGCCTGACGCAGTTTTTCGGTCATCACCGGACAAGGCGCTTCTTCGATCACTTTCTGGTGGCGGCGCTGAATCGAACAGTCGCGCTCGCCGAGGTAGATCAGGTTGCCGTGGTGGTCGCCGAACAACTGCACCTCGACGTGACGCGGTTCGATCAGCGCCTGTTCGAGAATCAGTTCGTCGCTGCCGAAGCCGTTCAAGGCTTCCGAGCGGGCCGTGCGCAACTGCGCCGGCAGTTCCTCGGCGCTGTGCACCAGACGCATGCCGCGCCCGCCACCGCCGGCGCTGGCCTTGATCATCAACGGGTAACCGATGCGTTCGGCTTCGCGGGTCAGCGTTGCGTCATCCTGCTCGGCGCCCTGATAGCCGGCGATGCACGGCACACCGGCGGCGAGCATGGCGATTTTCGACTGGCGTTTGCTGCCCATCAGTTCGATGGCTTCGACGCTGGGGCCGATGAACGTCAGGCCGGCCTGTTCGCAGGCACGGGCGAATTCGGCGTTTTCCGAGAGGAAGCCATAACCGGGATGGATCGCGTCGGCACCGCTGCGCCGGGCGGCGTCGAGGATGGCCGGGATGTTCAGGTAGGACTGCTGCACGGACGCCGGGCCGATGTTCACCGCCTCATCCGCCATTTGGACATGCAGCGCATTGGCGTCGGCGTCGCTGAACACCGCAACCGTGCGATAGCCCAGAGCCTGGGCGGTGCGCTGGATGCGGCAGGCGATTTCACCGCGGTTGGCGATCAGGATTTTGTGGATGACGGGCATGGTGGTTTTTCCTGAATGTTGGCGGTGGATTGAAGGGCCTCATCGCGGGCAAGCCCGCTCCCACAGAGTCAGGTGCTCCATCCGGGTTTGCGCTTTTGCACGAACGCCATCGTGCCTTCTATGCCTTCGGCACCGGTCACCGCTTCGCTGAACCACTGCGCCGCTTCATCCAGCAATTCGTTCGATGGCTGGCCGGCGCTGGCCAGCAAGAGTTTCTTGGTGGTGGCATTCGCTTCGGGAGCACAGCACAGGACATGCTGCAACACCTCGTCCAGCCGCTCGGCCAACGCCTGTGGATCCTCTTCGACAAAATGCACCAGCCCCAGACGCCGTGCCTGATGACCGTCGAATCGTGCAGCGGTCAGCGCCAGGCGCCGGGCTTCGGTGAGGCCGATGCGTTGCACTACAAACGGCGCGATCTGTGCCGGCAACAGACCGAGACTGGTTTCCGGCAGGCCGAATTGCGCCTGATGATCGGCCATCGCGATATCGCTCACGCACGCCAGTCCGAAACCGCCCCCGAGCACCGCGCCCTGCAGCACGGTGATCAACACTTGTGGCGCGTGCTGGGCTTCTTCCAGCATCGACCCGAAGGCACGGTTCAACTCGCGATAGGCATCGCTGCCCTGAGCGCGGGCGTTGGCCATGTCCTTGATGTCGCCACCGGCACAGAAATGCCCGCCGGCGCCGCTGAGCACCAACGCGCGCACGCTGCGGTCATCGCGCACGGCGGCGAAAATCGATCGCAGCTCGGCGACCATCTGCAGGCTCATGGCGTTGCGGTTTTCCGGGCGATTGAGGGTGACGTGCAGCACGCCGTTATGGGGTTCCAGCAACAGCGTCTGGCAAGCGGGCAGGGTGGTCATTTCTTTTTCCCCGGCAGGATGCCCATCAGTTTGCAGATGATCCCGAGCATGATTTCGTCGGCGCCCCCGCCAATCGATACCAGCCGCACGTCGCGGTAGGCGCGGGCCACCGGGTTGTCCCACATGAAGCCCATGCCGCCCCAGTATTGCAGGCAACTGTCGCTGACTTCGCGGCCGAGGCGCCCGGCCTTGAGTTTGGCCATCGAGGCCAGTCGGGTGACATCCTGGCCTTTCACGTATTGCTCGGTGGCCTGATAGACCAGCGCTCGCAGGCATTCGATTTCGGTCTGCAATTCGGCGAGGCGGAAGTGGATCACCTGATTGTCGATCAGCGCGTTGCCGAAGGTCTTGCGTTCCTTGCAGTACTCGATGGTGCTGTCGATGCAATATTCCAGTCCCTTGATCATGTTGGCCGCGCCGAACAGGCGTTCTTCCTGGAATTGCAGCATTTGCATCATGAACCCGGCGCCTTCATGGCCGATGCGATTGCGCTGGGGCACGCGCACGTTGTCGAAAAACACCTGGGCGGTTTCCGAGCTGCGCATGCCGAGCTTGTCGAGGTGCGAACTGAGGCTGATGCCCGGTGTGTTCATCGGCACCATGATCAGCGATTTGTTGACGTGCGGTTTGTCGTCCGAGGTGTTGGCCAGCAGACAGATGAAGTCGGCGCTCGGCGAGTTGGTGATCCACATCTTGCTGCCGTTGATCACATAGTCGTCGCCGTCCTTGCGTGCGGTGGTCTTGAGCCCGGCGACATCTGAACCAGCACCGACTTCCGACACGCCGATGCAACCGACCTGTTCACCGGTGATCGCCGGGCGCAGGAATTCCTCGCGCAACTCATCGGAACCGAAGCGGGCGAGGGCGGGAGTGCACATGTCGGTCTGCACGCCGATCGACATCGGAATGCCGCCGCAATGGATGGTGCCGAACTCTTCGGCCGCGACGATCGAATAGCTGTAATCCAGGCCCATGCCGCCGAATTTCTCCGGCTTGGAAATCCCCAACAGGCCGAGGTCGCCGGCCTTGCGGAAAATCTCGTGGATCGGAAAACGTCCGGCCTTTTCCCATTCATCGACGTGGGGGTTGATCTCGTGCTCGACGAACTGGCGGACGGTACGGCGCAGGGCTTCGTGTTCCGGGGTGAAGATCATTTTATTGTTCTCCTTGAGTCCGTGGCGATCAGAACCGGCTGACGCCGAAGCTGTTGGGTTGCAACGTGCGGATGCCGGCTTCGTGGCAGATGTCCAGCAAGTAACCGAGCAGGGTGCGGGTGTCGCGTGGATCGATCAGACCGTCGTCCCACAGGTTGGCGCTGCCATAGAGGGCGGTGGACTGGCTGTCGAGTTTCTGTGCGGTGACCTGCTCCAGCATGTCGAGCATTTTCGGGTCGGGCGCCAGGCCGTCCTTCAACTGCTTGGCTTCGGTGACGATACGCAACACCTTGCCGGCCTGGGCGCCACCCATCACGGCGGTACGGCTGTTGGGCCAGGCGAAAATGAAGCGCGGATCAAGCCCGCGTCCGCACATTGCGTAGTTGCCCGCGCCATAGGAGCCGCCGACCACAATGGTCAGTTTCGGCACCCGCGCATTGGCCACGGCCTGGATCAGTTTCGAGCCGTGCTTGATCACGCCGTGCTGTTCCGATTCGGTGCCGACCATGAACCCGGTGGTGTTATGGAAAAACAGCAGCGGCGTCTGGCTCTGGTCGCACAGCTGAAGGAACTGCGCGGCCTTGCTCGCGCCGTTGGGCGTGATCGGGCCGTTGTTGCCGATGAAACCGCAGGCGCGGCCCTGAATTTTCAGGTGGCCGCAAACGGTCTGTTGATCGAACTCGCCCTTGAACTCCAGGAAGCGCGATTCGTCGGCGATCCGTGCAATGATTTCGCGCACGTCGTAAGGTTTTTTCGGGTCGTCCGGGATCAGGCCGAGCAGCTCGTCGATGGGGTACAACGGTTCCTTGAATTGCGGCTCAGGCAGCCATGGTATTTGCTCGTTCCAGTTCAGCAGACTGACGATTTCCCGCACCTGACGCACGCCGTCGGCATCGTTTTCGGCCAGGTATTCGGCGGTGCCGGCGACTTGCGCGTGCATCTCGGCGCCGCCCAGTTCTTCGTCCGTGGCAACTTCACCGGTCGCTGCTTTTAGCAATGGGGGACCTGCGAGAAACAGCTTGGCCTTGCCGCGCACCACCACCACGTAATCCGACAGCCCCGGCTGATAGGCACCGCCAGCGGTGGCCGAGCCGTGCACCACGGTGATCTGCGGCAAACCCATGGCGGACATGCGCGCCTGATTGGCAAAACTGCGCGCACCTTCGACGAAAATCTCCGCCGCATAATTGAGGTTGGCGCCGCCGCTTTCGGCGAGGGTGATGACCGGCAGTTTGTTTTCCTGGGCGATCTGTTGCAGGCGCAGGGATTTTTTCAGGCCCGACGGGGAAATCGTCCCGCCCTTGATTGCGCTGTTGTTCGCCACGATCAAGGCGCGCACGCCGGACACGTAACCAATGCCGGCGATCAAGCCGCCACCGGCCGAGCTGCCGTCCTTGTCGTCGTGGAGTTTGTAGCCGGCCAGGCTCGCCAGTTCGAGGAATGGCGCGCCCGGGTCGAGCAACAGATTCAGACGCTCACGGGGCAGCAATTGTCCGCGTTTGTCGAATTTGGGCTTGGCTTCGGCAGCCTTGTTCAGCAGGTTCTGTTCCAGCTGCTGGACTTGCTCGATGGCGGCGAGCATCGCTGCGCGGTTGCGGGCGAAGGCTTCGCTGTGCGGATCGAGCTGGGATTGAATGACCGGCATGGCTTACTCCTTGTCCTTCAAGACATCCGGTATATAGGCCCGGTGAAAACCGTTGAACGATTCGCTGTGGGTCGCCTTGTGCAGCGGCCAGGCGCGACTGCCCAGGCTGGCGGCGCCGTCGATGCGCAAGGTGCTGCCGCTGACGAACGCGGCAGCCGGGCTGAGCAGAAACACGATCGCCGCGCTGACCTCCGATTCCGTGCCGATGCGCTTGAGCGGCACGTGTTCGCGCAAGGTCGGGATCACGGCCTTGAACGCGCCTTCGTAAGTGTCCATGCCGCTGGAAGCGATCCAGCCCGGTGCCACCGCATTCACCCGGACACCGGCGTAACCCCATTCGAACGCCGCCGTTTTGGTGAAGTTGTCCATGCCCGAACGGGCGGCGCCGGAGTGGCCCATGCCGGGCATGCCGCCCCACATGTCGGCGAGCATGTTGACGATGTTGCCGCCGTGTTTGCTCATCGACTGATTGAACACTTCCCGGGCCATCAGGAAACCGCCGACCAGATTGGTGCGCAGCACGGTTTCGAAGCCTTTCTGATTGATCGAGGCCAGGGGCGACGGGTACTGGCCGCCGGCATTGTTGACCAGCCCGTGGATCGGCCCGTGTTCGCGGATCAGTTCGCTGACCAGTGCCTTCACGGCTTCTTCATCGCGGATATCACACGCTTTCCAGTGCGCACGACCACCGTCCTCTGCAATTTCGGCGGCAACGGCTTGCAGCTTTTCCGGTTTGCGTCCGACCAGCACCACGGTAGCTCCGAGCGCGGCCAGTTCATGGGCGGTGCATCGCCCGATGCCGCTGCCGCCTCCGGTGACGATCACGGTCTGACCGCTGAACAGGTCAGCCCTGAAAATCGATTCATACGCCATGGTGCCAATCCTCTAGTCGAACTGTTCGGCGATGCTCTGCGGCACCGGGATCTGGATTTCCAGTAGTTGTTGGGCGAAAGCCTTGCCTTGCGGGTCGA
>NZ_JAFGYZ010000083.1:0-231 GCF_017491585.1 Pseudomonas sp. 58(2021) | reverse complement strand
CGGTGATGAAACCGATCACGGTGGCTTTACCGACGTCCGAACGTTTTTCCGCCCGGGCCGAGAAGATGCTCGCGCCTTCGATGCCGATGAACACCCACACGGTGACCAGCATCATGTTGCGCACCTGATCCATCACCCCGCCGAAATTCGGGTTGCTGTGGCCCCAGATGTCGCGGGTAAAAATGTCGGCCTTGAACGCCACGGCGGCGATGACGATGAACATGATCAGCG
>NZ_JAFGYZ010000082.1:0-233 GCF_017491585.1 Pseudomonas sp. 58(2021) | reverse complement strand
CGGCAACGCTGGCGCCAACATCCTTGACGGTGGCCTGGGCGCCGACAGCCTGATCGGCGGCCTGGGCAACGACACCTACATTGTCGACAACCTCGGTGACACCATCACCGAAACCAGCACCCTGGCCAGCGAAATCGACGCGGTGTGGAGCTGGGTCAACTGGACCCTGGGCGCTAACCTGGAAAACCTGTTCCTCGCAGGCACCGCCAATCTCAATGGTGTCGGCAACGGCC
>NZ_JAFGYZ010000081.1:0-237 GCF_017491585.1 Pseudomonas sp. 58(2021) | reverse complement strand
AAACCCTCGCCAATCGCAAGCCTGACCTGGACGGCGGTGTCTACGCCTATGCCAAGGCCGGTTTCGGCGATTACATGGGTTTCTCTTCGGCCTGGGGCTACTGGATCAGTGCCTGGCTGGGCAACGTCGGCTATTTCGTATTGCTGTTCAGCACCCTCGGTTACTTCTTTCCGGTGTTCGGCCAGGGCAACACACCGATTGCCATCGGCTGCGCCTCGGTGCTGCTGTGGGCCGTGC
>NZ_JAFGYZ010000080.1:0-253 GCF_017491585.1 Pseudomonas sp. 58(2021) | reverse complement strand
ACTTCAACCACTTGCGCTTCCGATCTCTCGTCAGCGGGAGGCGAATTCTACAGCGTTACACGCTGCTGTCAACACCTCTTTTTCTCCGCTTTCGACCGAGAAGATCGAACCGTTGAAAGCGCCAGAAAAACCGGCATTTCCAACTCCTTCCAGGCTTCGATGATCTGAAGCAAACCGCTATCGAAAACCGTGTAACTCATTGAATCTCAAGGAGTTTTCCGTTTCGACTGCGCCGGAAGTGGGGCGAATTATA
>NZ_JAFGYZ010000079.1:0-255 GCF_017491585.1 Pseudomonas sp. 58(2021) | reverse complement strand
GTGCCTTTGGAATCCTGGGCGTTGGTGATGGTCGGCGCCGCCGCCGCAGTCACGGTCAGTGTCCGTGCCCCTGAAGTCTGGCCCGCGCCGTACAGTGCTTTGGCGGTGAAGCTGTGCGCTGCCACGCCCAACCCCGTAAGGTCTTTGGTCCAGATGCCGGTGGATGGGTCCGCTGTGGCGTTACCCTTGCTGACGGCCCCGTCGAGGATCTCCACCTGCTGTCCCTTGCTGGCGGTGCCCGTCAGTTTCACGGTT
>NZ_JAFGYZ010000078.1:0-255 GCF_017491585.1 Pseudomonas sp. 58(2021) | reverse complement strand
ACAGCGGCAACAACGTACTCAGCGGCGGTGCCGGCGACGACACCCTCGACGGTGGCATCGGTGCCGATGCCATGGTCGGGGGCGACGGCAACGACAGCTATTACGTCGACAACGTTGGCGATCTGGTAATCGAAACCGATACCTCGCCAAACGCCATTGACCGCGTACTCTCGTCCATCAACTACACCCTAGGCACCAATCTCGAGAATCTCACGCTCCTCGGTTCCGCCAACCTCAACGGCACCGGTAATGCGG
>NZ_JAFGYZ010000077.1:0-255 GCF_017491585.1 Pseudomonas sp. 58(2021) | reverse complement strand
ACAGCGGCAACAACGTACTCAGCGGCGGTGCCGGCGACGACACCCTCGACGGTGGCATCGGTGCCGATGCCATGGTCGGGGGCGACGGCAACGACAGCTATTACGTCGACAACGTTGGCGATCTGGTGATCGAAACCGATACCTCGCCAAACGCCATTGACCGCGTACTCTCGTCCATCAACTACACCCTAGGCACCAATCTCGAGAATCTCACGCTCCTCGGTTCCGCCAACCTCAACGGCACCGGTAATGCGG
>NZ_JAFGYZ010000076.1:0-255 GCF_017491585.1 Pseudomonas sp. 58(2021) | reverse complement strand
CGCTTTCAACGGTTCGATCTTCTCGGTCGAAAGCGGAGAAAAAGAGGTGTTGACAGCAGCGTGTAACGCTGTAGAATTCGCCTCCCGCTGACGAGAGATCGGAAGCGCAAGTGGTTGAAGTTGTTGAGGAAATCTTCGAAAACTTCTGAAAATAATCACTTGACAGCAAATGAGGCTGCTGTAGAATGCGCGCCTCGGTTGAGACGAAAGCTCTTAACCAACCGCTCTTTAACAACTGAATCAAGCAATTCGTGT